>NZ_JBWKUH010000014.1:0-138994 GCF_059420745.1 Sphingobacterium sp. GW821-FHT03E03 | reverse complement strand
ATGTTTAGTTTGTTATTTTAACTTTGGTTTTAAATATTTTCTTTTTATTGACTTTTGTAAACTGTTGATAATAGAGAAGGCTTTTGTCATGCGAGTTGGTTGTTTTGACCGAGTTCCTTCCTATGATGTTCTGCTAAGTTTGCCGGATAAGGAGACTCTGGTATGGAATAGTCTTTTTGTTTCAATAGAAATAGGGTGAGAATGTCTTCAGCAAGGTTTTATAATAGATATTTGATTATGCTAATCAAATAGGATCTGAGGAGAAAAAAATAAGCTTAATATTGCGATAAAACTGTTCAGATTATTTTTTATGGAACTTGTTGATGAGCAGTCTGCCAAATACAAAGTATAGCAAAAGCACAGCTAGACCACCCAGTATAGCGGGATTTGTAAAGATATTCGTTATTCCATATTGATGAGAGAAGAGCGATACTGCAATAATGAACTGGAGAAGAGCATAGCAGATATTGCCTGTTGGTGAATAACCAAAAAGCCCTAAAAAACGTATTTTGGCAATCCCAAAAATGAAGTGCGGTATGGCATTCGCTATCAAAACAGCGATAAGAAAATCTATATAAAACATTGATTTATTCTTTTTTCATTATTCATAAAAAATGTCAATGACGGTATTTGAAAGGCCAAACATTCTTCCTCTTTTACAATTTCATCTAATGTATGACTTTTGAAAAAGTCAATTTTTAAAGGTTTGATCCCCTTTATATCAAAAGCGAGTGAAATGTTGGCAATATGTGACGAATTTAGATCCTGTGATGTTAACGCGCGGTTCTGGACAATAATTCTTTCAAGAAGTTCATGGGGAAGAGTTGAAATATGCAGAAAATCGTTAGGAATTCTCCATTCTTCAACTGAATGGCAAATGATCTCCAAATCTGATGCATTGCTGGCCCCAGGATCTATTTTTGTATGGATATGATCATCAATATATTGATGGCTAAAAGATAGAGGATGATGCGTATACATCATATTGCTAAATAGGCGACTGCCTAAACAGTATAGGAAACTGCTCATACTATTGGAAACAAATAAGACCGTTGGTTCTTTAAATAGGTTAGTATCTGTTGCAATATAAAACCTCCAATTGCTTTGTAGGGGCGAACTATAAAATGACCTCAGTCCTATTGGTTGAGCTGGCCCGAAATGACCATGACGATAGGTCAAAATAGAAAATAATACTTTCCCCTGAATAACATTCACTTGTAGCCCTTCTGGGATCATGTGTCGAATTTTTTCAATAGGTATCATCCAGTTCAGATAAACGACATTGGTGATTTCACTCTTTAGTTTTACATTTGAAAATGGGGACGGAAATATATTTTTTATTCCTTTTAGAAAGGAACTATTTAAAAAGCTTTCAATACATGGAGAAAGTATATTTCTTTTTGATGAGCGAAACTCTTTTTTTGTCAATGACATCGAATAGTAGGCTATTTATTAGAAAGAAGCTGGTATCGTTTACTGATCTCTTTCAATATTTTTTTGTAATATTTTGTTTTGTCAGATTCATCAATAACGATAATTTCCACATCGTTGGCTTTGAGTAATTGCATTTTATCAACAGCGATTTGATGCCATTTTTTTGTCGTATAGTAAAACAACTGATTTTGAATGAAGTCACTTTTTCTATAAAACTTATTTCGGGCACGATAGGTCAATAACCACCAGAGATCTATTTCTACAAAATCAAGCGAGAGTCCCAAGATATGAATATCTTGGGTAAAGAACAGGTCTATCCATGATTGCAGCTGCAGATCTTTTTTCAGTTTCAATCTTTTTATCAAAGCCGCCTTAAATACTGTATCTGAGGTGTAATTGGTGCCATTTACAACATAATCTCTCATTTTTTGAAGTTGCCCACAGTAATGTTCGTAACCCAGATTGATAGAACTGGGATTGGCACAATCACCATGAATATGCCAAAATGTTTTGTCTGCAGTTTGATGTCGGCGAAAAATGCTGTATGTTGTTTCTCGTATCAGGCTTGTATTCTTCTTTGAAGTAGATCCTTCCAAACTAAATTCATAATTTGTTGTGATTATGTTTTTAGTGGGGAGGGCTCGGATCAACTGGTGAATTTCATTTTGATTTATCTGAGAAACATTCTCCGAGATATACGTTTTAAGTTCTTTCTCATTAAGATGCTGGATCTTAATTGCATTTAGAAAAATCTCTTCATACAACATCGGAAAAGGTTTTTGTCCATTTTCCAATGCCGTTACATGATATTTTGTTTTAATGTTAGTCAGCAAATCGCTCCAACTGATTCCGGGAGAAATATTATTAATATCATTGCCAACTAACAAGCTGAATTTATCCATTTTACAATTAATACTTATTGAAGGTTTCCGCTATGACCGGTAAATCAAATGATTCGGTACACATTGTAATTTATACCTGTTGAGTACGAATCTGAATCTATCGGCTGGCTCTAATTTAATAAAAAAGAATGGATGAAACGGATGCAGATTGCTTTGCACCTTCACCTGCTCTAAACCTTCTTTTGACCAACATTCTTGTCGGGAATAGTGCGTTTTTTTATTTTTATACTATAAAAATCAGTTTCTTATTGGAAATTTGATCTCGAAAATTGTACCCTGATTCAACTTACTTTCGACAGAGATTTTTGCGTTGAGTCGGTCTGCAATTCTTTTCACAATTGATAATCCGACTCCTGATCCATCAAATTGCATCGCATTAGGTAAACGATGGAATATTTCGAAAATCCGTTCAGTTTCTTCCGCTGACATTCCGATGCCATTATCCCATATTTTATACAAAACATAATCTTCTTCTATTTGGCTGTTTATACCTATTAAGGGAGCCGTTTTATTACTGCTATACTTGATCGCATTGCCCAAAAGATTTAGAAATAGTTGATAGACTAAGGTCTTTTCACCATCAATTGGAAGAATTCTTCCTTTTTCGAATTGCAGATTTTGAACATTAAATCTTACACTGCAATCATCAATGATATTTTCAATGAGCCGCTCTGGATAGACAGTTTCGTATTCGAACTCATAGCTTTTGCTGCGGGCGAAATCGACTGTTTTATCTAGCATGTTATTCATCAACAGGATAGCGTCCATCATGTTTTTACCTGCTTTTCCAAGAAATTCCTGACTTAAACCAGGTCTGTCCCTGATCATCTGGGCTGTCATCTGTAGTGCGGACAAAGGATTTTTTAGGTCATGACTCAGCGTGTAACTGAACGTTTCCAAAACATTATTTATTTCAATCAATTTCTCGTTGAGTGCTTGGATTTCGATGATCTTCTTTAAGCAGGCTTCTTGAATTGTAATACTTAGGCTTTTTAGGAAATTAATTTCGCGTTCTTTCCATTTCGGGGCTATCCCTTCGACTATTTTCTTCCAGGCATTGAAGGATGTGCGGGGAGAAGGGAAATTTATGGTCTTTGTTGGATCATAAATAAGCTGCTTTTCGGGTTGCCCTGCCCAGGTTTCCTCTACTTTTACTTCCTTTCGGAAGAAATAGATTTTGAAGTCTAATTTATTTTCCAAATCTATTCCAGCAATACCAGGAAATGGAAATGCAGTCTCGTTTTCATCTTGATGTCCTTTGAAATCGGATTGCCAAAACAATTGATCAGAAATTGTTCTACTGAAATGATTATCTAGATTTAATAACATATCTTTTTTTGGCGCATGGCCAACAATATGCCATTTGTCGAGATATTTAAATGCAATCCCATCTGTTCGAAGGATGTCCATTAAGCTAGTGGTCAGTGCACTAATTACTTTGTAAAGATCTTTCTTTGTAAATAGATTTTGTCTGATTTCAAATGCGACACTCTTTGTTTTAAGTTTGAAGTTATTCTCTTCAATATGTTTATTGGCCAAAAAACTATTTACAGCATATTGAACAATGAAAATGGAAAGATGTCTTTGTGCTAGATCAATGTATTTGGGCAGTCTATTTTGACAAGCAACCAATCCCCATAGTTTTCCGTTGATGATGATGGAGAAACTACCACTTGCTTTTACTTGGGCATTTCGAAGATATTGCAGGTGCACGGGGGACATTGCGCGTATCGCTGTCATAGAGAGATCTAATTTCTCAGGTTCAAGACCCCAAATCGGTACTGGGACAGCATCTACATCGGGTGTTACCCTGGCAAATATTTTAGTATAGAGTTGGCGCGCTTGTTGGGGAATATCAAACTCAGGATAACGATAGCCTAGTAATGGTTCCAGGTCGCCAACGACATGTTCAGCAATGACTTGGCCATCTCCACTCTCTGAAAATTTATAGATCATAACACGATCATAATCCGTCACCGTAAAAATATTCTCAGCCAGAGCCTTCCAGATGTCCTCACTGTCATTGATATGCTTGGCATAAAAGAATGTGTTTTTAAATTGATGCGATTGCGAACGATGTTGTTCGATTTCAATATATATCTTATTGTCAAAAGGATAAATACTTAGGTAATATGGGATTTGTTCCAGATAGATATCAGCTACGTAGCGGTGTTTGAAACTATCAGTATGATCGTGTAATATCTGATCAAGATCGATTGCATGTTGAATATCTAAACAATCGATAAACTTGGTCAAGCTTTGTCCCAAGAATACACTTTGTCTGGGTAAACCTATTTCTGTCCAGTTTTCACTCCAGCCTATACAATTTTGAGTGGCATCAAATAGGATGAGACAACCAAAATGCTGTATTTGACCGCAAAGATGTATTGGTTCTTGGTCACAATTAGAAAAATGATTACTGTCCATAAAACGCCTTTTGATATATTCTTCTAAAGTACAAAATAAATAATTAAGGCATAGCTATTGCTGTTGGACATGTATTGACTGTATTTGGAAAATTATTTTTTTGAATTTATTTACACAAATAGAGATAACATTATAATAAAATATTAGTTATTTAGCTGTCTGTTTTTTGTTGCTACAGTTGTTGAAGCCCAGCGGCTTAGTTCTGGATTTAACCTGCCCGAATAGCAGGAAATGATGCTACACCATTCCTTGAAGCCTTATTATAAACTAGCTTTAAAGTTAAAACCTACATTTACGTGAGTGATAGAACAGGTCGTGCATTCTTTGATGCTGCCATCACAGCCATGTTTTTTTAGTGCTGATGGTTGTATTGGCGCTAACAATAAAAAAGGCTAGGTGAACCGATTTCCTAGCCTTCACGATATAACTCATCCTATGCTATAACGATCAAATAACAATGGAATAACGGAAAAGTTTTTTTGCAGCCAACAGGAGTCTCTTTTATATTAGAATCTTTCAGCCCAGCATAAGTTATTGGGTAGTTCGATACTTGAAAATTCAATATGGATAACTCTTCTACGTTTGTTGTTGCTTGTGCGTTTGGAACTATGGAGTAATAGCGGTTTCATGATCATAATTCCGCCTTCATGGACAGGACAGTTTTTTTCCTGTTCCATGGTCCAATCGATGGTTTCGGGACGGTATATTCCTCTGTTATGTGATCCTGGAATAGTATTTAGCGCACCATTCTCCGCATCCGTGTCATCAAGATGAATTCTTATCGTAACTATATTTTTCAAAATTTCAAGCGGTGGCTGTACTGCATATTGATTATGTTTGACCGTCCAGTTCAAAAAACCGTCAGAATCAATTTTTTCGAGTACAGATATCGTTAAGTCTTGGTGGTATGATACGTACCAATTTGATGTTTCAGGTTTGTCGAAATAGATGCTTTTTACAATAAAATGATCTGCTCCCAGTAATTCAGAAATAATATCTTTAAGGTTATCATTGAAAATTATAGCATATAAAGCTGGTATTTCTTTAATTACCTGGCGGATCGCAAAAAGATCAGAGGAACGCCTGAATGTATCTCTCGAATGATCTTCGTTTTCAATCAAGGTTATCAATTGCTGAACTTCATTTCTGCTAAAGACATTCTCGATGGCAGTGAAACCATCTTCTTTTATCTCGCTTTTTTTAATTGTTATTTGTTCGGATGTAAGCATCGCTATTATTTGATATTGTAGATGTTGTTATTCTAAAACTTCATACATTATGATCCCTGTCTGGCAGATTTTCCTTTGAAATTGACAAAACGTAAGTATTGTGCAGGCACGTGGTCAGTGAGCCAAACACCATTTTCGGACAAGAAAAAATCAAATCTATCTTGAAACATAGCTAAGGCATTTATTTCGAATAAAATAGGCTTTCCATGTCGTTGTCCGACAGATTTAGCAGTTTCGACGTCCTTACTTAGATGTACATGCAGTCTATTCTGTTTTTTTATTCCCTGCTCAATGATTGAATTTGCATGTTGTATCGCTGTGCCATGGTATAGGACCTCAGGTGGAACCTCAGGAGACAATCCGAGTTCAATAGTAATAGAATGCCCCTGATTTGCTCTGATTCTCTTAAAATTGTCGTCAAAAGCGAATCTCTTTTTCGGATTCGTGTCAACAATATGTTTAAGCATATCCAAAGTCAATTCGTGGTTATGATCATTAATCTTTTGGATCAACAAGTCTGTATCCGCCCAACCATTCTCATCAAGTTCGATACCAATACTCTCCGGTACATGCCGAAGTATAAGGCTTAAAAATTTGCTAGTTGCGACTTCTTTTTTATTCATAAATCATTTTCAATAGCTAATCAAGTCGAAGTAAATTTACTTTTTTTATTTTTCTAGGCGGATCCAATTTTAAGAAAGGAATCGTAGCGATGAATCATAGTTCTAATTTTTAAATTGATGAAGCTTGTTTAAAAACTCGACTTAGCACATTCGCTTATCAACTGAGCAAGAGTTTGGCGGAGTAAAAAGATAGATAGCTAGTTTAGGATGATGGACCGAGCAGGGCGAAGATATCGAATATAATAACCAGAGATAGTGTTCCAATAATGGAGAGGGCACATAGACTAGCGAATACGAGTTTATATAATCGGGGATGAACCATTTTAATGACAAATGAAATGGAGTCCCCATTGTTCTCAAAATATACTGCGTTTTTGGTTATTGGCATAATAATACGTCTTGGATACTAAATTAATATATAGTTTCGAAAGATTTACATTTTCATTCCCATCCCCCAGATAATCTCTTTTCAAATATTTTATTCGACGGGAAGCGCTTTTATTTTTTGAGCATCTTCTTTTTGTTATGAACCGACCGGCAATAAAAAATGTTCATTTTGAGCTGATATTCGGTAGTTGTTCCATACCGCTTACATACCCTTGATATTCTAATTTTTAAGTTTGATTCCCACTTAAATTTGTATAGAAATAATGAATGAAGTAAATCCTGGCGGCCTTTATCGGAGTAAAATTGGAATCCAGATAAAAAAGGGGGAGCTTAACATCAAAGTAAATTATCAATAATAGAAGAAGACATGAACATTAAAGAACATCAATTGATAGGTGTGTCCTATAAAGATACACCTAATAAAAGCGGTAATATCAAACCTATTTATATCATCATGCATTATGATGGAGCATCTAATGCTACTAGTGCGATTTATTGGATGTCAGATCCAAAAAGCAAAGTTTCGGCTCACGTGCACATCAGTCGAGACGGTGTTGTAACACAACTGGCGCCATTCAATGTCAAATGTTGGCACGCAGGCCTGAGTTCCTGGGATGGATTGAAAGATCTGGACAGATACAGTATTGGGATTGAGTTGCAAAATAGGGGGACAGAATCTTATACCGAAAAGCAGATCAATGCGGCCATTGAAGTCTGTCAGGCAATTATTGCCCATTATCCTATTCAGGAAATTTTGGGGCACAGTGATATTGCCCCTGGAAGAAAGGAGGACCCGGGAGCACAATTCCCTTGGATGAAGTTTAAGCCACTAATAAAAAATAATTACTATGGAACTACTTGAAATTTTGGAAAAGCTGATTATTCCTATCGTTACTGCTATCGGAGGTTACTTTGTTGGTCGTCCCAAGCAGCAGGCGGAAGTGGAAGCTACAAATGTGGAGAATGCTGGGAAAGTGATTGATAAGTGGGAAGGTTATGCAAACCGGCTGGAAAAAGGTATAGAACATTTAAGAGCCATTATCGAAGATCTTAATGAAGGACTAAAACTCGCCAATGAGGATCGTATAGCCTGCTCGAAGACGTTGGCTGAGTTGCAGATCAAATATGATGATCTGATGAAGCTTTATAATGAATTGCAGATTGAACTAAAAAGAGTGAAAAATGAAAAATATACTTCGATTGACCGTAATGCTACTTCTCGTTAGTAGCTGCGGTTTATTTAAAAAGATTACTAAAACAAAGGAGTCGCGGACAGTGGAGGTGAATGAAAAAATGGCCGTACTGTCAAGCGTGGATTCTAGTAGAAGGCACTTGGAGATTGAGCAATCATATAATCGACTCTTGACACGGAGCGAGGCTCTGATGCAGATCGAAGGTGAGGAGATTGAGATTAGCCCGAATGGAGTTGTGCGAATAGGTAAGGGACGGTTATATAAACGCCGAACGTATTATTCTGATAGTAGTAATGGTGTTGAGAAATATCTTTCCAAGCAGCGTCAGCAGCTTTTTCACCGTGTTCAGTACAAAGAAGATAAACTGCGGATAGATGAAAGAACTTCAAAACGGACGGTGCAGCCGGCTGGAACAAATATATTCTATTTTTTGATAGGTTTACTTGTAGTGATATGCCTTATGGTCTGGTGGTTGCGTAGGAGAGCGTAATAATTGGATAAAAGATTATTATACCGATCATGGAAAACTTCGTACTCGTTTGTTTTATGATCGGTATAAATTCTTGGGAAACCAATCTTATTTATCATTGAAACGTTTATTAATGAAATAATAATTTGTTGCTTGCTTGATATCTTTCTTAAAGTCGTTATACATGTCAAATTGGTTACACGCGCAGATGATGGATTTTTGTAAGGTATCGCTATTTATCTTTAAATATGGACCTAGTTCCTTGTATATCGTGCTTTTTACTTTAGTCTTTAGGTTATCCAGTTTTTCGGGCTGAAAAATACGCAAGACAACGGCGATTGCCTTGTAACGATGCTGGATATCTTTGTAGTTGATGTACTCACCCATAATCTGTTGCGAGGGTATCCCCATAAATTCACAATAACAGTCGATGACCTGACTGATCTTGGAAAGATCGGGTTCGTATATTTTGTCAATTGATCTCAAAATTTCGGGATGGTTCTCTTTTAAGAAACTCATAATGAAAGAATAATATAAAGTGTTCATACGTTGGGAATTGGTCTTATCATTTCGTTGACTTGTATTTGTTGTTAAATTTTTTGGTTGCATTAGCACGGTCATCAATTCCATACTTTGTGTTTCATTTGAAATAATACCATATTTTCTGATATGCTCATGATTCAATCCAGTTGATCTGTCTAGCTGCGAATTTGTTGTGATGAAGCGTTCCATTTTTATGTTCTTTTAAAGTGTATATTTTTTGCTCTGTCCTCTCGTTACCAGTTACTCAGAGTCATTGACGGGTTCTTTTTCTTCTAATGATTTTCCAACTGCAAGCGCTAAGTATCAACAATGTTTGTTAAACAAAGTTAAACAAATTTGTTAATCATTCAAGGGGTTTAATGTAAAATATGTTGAATAATTTGTCTTTAGTAAAAATTGTTAAACTTATTTGTTTAATTATAATATATTGATAATGAGGTATTAATGTGTTTATTTTATTTATTTATTTGTTTAGGTTTAATATCTTGTGTAACTTAGTGTCAGATTGTTATGAATTAGTGTAACATTTGTTAAATACCCTATAAAAACATGGAAACTTATCCAGATAATAATTTTGAGATTTTACGCTTGGAGATGGGAATTACCAATCGGGAATTTGCAGGCTTATTGGGGGTGCGTGAACAGGTGTATTCGCGTATAAAGAAGGGTGAATATCCGATCGGTCTCACCATGAAAACCCGTATTCAAAATGCTTTTCCCCAAGTTCAATACGATTGGCTGCTTTATGGAAAAGGAGAACGAAATCAGTCCGGTGCAATCATTCAGCCTGATACTGTTTCCATGGTCAATGTAGGAAACGGAAAATCTATTGGATATTTTTCCAGTGATGTCAAATTTATTGACGAGAATAAGAACAATATATTCTTTGAGGTGTCTCCTGGACGCTATTTGATGCAAACGAAGCTCGTAACCGAGAAGGCAAAAGCAGGTTATCTTTCTGGTTTTTCGGACGCTGAGTACATGGATGATTTACCTGCACATTTTATTACCGTGAATGAATTTCACAAAGGAGCTTACCGTTCTTTTGAAGTTAGTGGTGATAGTATGACCGATGGAACTGATGCCAGCGTCCTTGATGGTGATATTGTTACTGGACGTTTGATTAAACGAGAATTGTGGCAGTCAAAATTTCATACCCATAAATATAGGTATTGGGTTGTTGTACATCGATATGAAGGGGTGATTATTAAGGAAATTGCTCATCATGATGTCGCCAATGGAATCCTTACATTACGTTCACTCAACACGGACAAAGCTATTTATCCAGATTTTGAAGTCAGTTTGGATGATGTAGATCAGATCTTTAATGTTGTTGATATCAGTCGATCACTATAAATATGGGGAGTTGAATTCCATCTTCCCTTAGAGATCTTTGAAATGATCAACCATAATCAAACCTTGTTTCCCAAATAGAACCCGCTTTTATTTGGGAAACAAGATTCCTGTTGCTCCTGCATATAGCTCTTGTATATGCCCTTTTGTATCACCGCTTTCTCGTCCTAGCGCTGTTTGGAATGATAAAGAGATTCTTTATGTCCGGAAAATATAAACCTTATGGTTCACAGCTTGTTAGTCTTTTGGCTAAAAAATATAGTAAATAAAACTAATTTAATTAGTTTTATTTACTATATTTGAATATGAATTGAAAGCAGATGAACATGTTTAATGTATGGCGTCTTAGCGTCGAACAGTATATATAATATATGCTATGACAAACAACCATATATAAAGGATATTGGTTGCTCATTATTCTTACATGTTCATTGCTTTCAATTTCTATAAATCTAAGTGGTTAAATACGGCGTGTGTAGAGCATACGAGAAATAGAAACTTTAGAGAGATGAATGTCCCATTGACGAATGATATCCTTCAAGACTTAAAATGTAAAGGCTATAATATACTTAAGTCTGAGAATACTGTGGAAGATACGAATCAGTATTTTGTTCCGATAAAAGTAAATGATTTGTGGAGATTTCTGGAGGAGTTTAACAAAGATTCTGCAACAATAGTGGTCGAAGATATCCTCCATGTTTCTGAGGGAGCCTTGGAAGGTAAATTTATTAGGGTATTTTGAACTTAATCTAATTTCAAGTATAGATCTGGGATCGTACCGTGGAGATAGACTGTTCATAGGGGTTGCCATTTACTAATCCATCATATGTTTATTTTTAAGGCCAGGTTGAAGAACCTGGCTTTTTGTGTTTAAATGAATATAAAATAAGCTCTCCAAATAGCAAAAGCGAACCTTCCAAGAATTGAACAATTGAAAAATGCTTATCGAGAGATGCAAACAAAATTGGCGAAAAATAGGGTGACGAGCCCATATGCTATATAATCTTTGTAGATTCTTGTCTGGAACCCTGCGAACGGACTAATAAAATTTTATCCTGCCAGTAATTAAACTTATTAATAGTCTGATATGAGATGTTGTGCTACTTAGTTTTGTCGTTTTTGGTTTGTAACAGAGCAATAAACTTCTCATAACCTTCCGCTTTCATTTGATCTTTTGGGATAAAGCGTAGTGAAGCACTGTTGATACAATAACGTAGTCCGCCTTGTTCAGTTGGGCCATCATTAAAAACATGACCTAAATGAGCGTCACCTGTTTTGCTTCTCACTTCAGTTCTATTCATCCCAAAAGACCTATCGCTTTTTTCGGCAACCAGGCGATCATTGATCGGTTTAGAAAAGCTTGGCCATCCGCAATCGGATTCAAACTTATCGGTAGAAATAAACAGGGGCTCGCCAGTGGTAACGTCAACATAAATACCTTCCCGAAATTCATTCCAATAAGCATTGTCAAAAGCCCTTTCAGTAGCATTGTTTTGAGTAACATCATATTGTAATGGAGTCAGCTCCTTTTTCAGTGTTTTTTTGTCCACTTTATTGTATTTAGCAGGTTTAGGATTTGCCTGTCGCGCTTTCTTAAATAGGTCAGCAGGAATATGGCAGTAACCCTGAGGATTTTTCTCTAAATAATTTTGATGATAATTTTCAGCAGTATAGAAATTCCGTAGAGGGCCAATTTCTACAACAAGCTTTGAACTGTAGTTCTTTGCAAGCTGTCCAATCTCTTCCCGGATCGTTTTTTCATCCTCTTTCTTTGTAAAGTAAATCCCTGTCCGATATTGTGTGCCGATATCATTACCTTGTTTATCCATGCTTGTCGGGTCAATTGTTTTAAAGTATAAGCCGATCAACAATTTCAAATCAACTACAGTAGGATCATAATCGACTTTTACGGCTTCTACAAACCCCGTATTGCCCGTTGAGACCTGTTCATAGGTCGGTTTGGCAAGATTCCCATTCGCATACCCAACTTCGGTAGCTATTACACCTCTTATTTGTTTGAAGTAATGTTCTGTCCCCCAAAAGCAGCCCCCTGCAAAGTAGATTTCGTTAGTTTGACTGTTGTGAGGTGAGTTCTTTTCTGGAGCTGATGCTTTTTCTTCTCCTTGTGAAAAGCCTATTTTGACTATTGCCAAGCCTATAAAGGCAAGTATAGTGATGGTCCATATAATTTTCATGATCTTTTATTTTTTAGCGGATTGCAATAAATTGATTCCAAATCCAAGAAATAGTATATCCTTGAGGATAAAGAAGTCCGTCACAGGAATTCCGTCCACATGTTTGAACATATTTGGTGTTGTAAAAAGATAACTTAAAGTCATCATAAAAATAATACATACCCCAATTCCGGCGTATCGTCTCAATTGCTTAAATTTTAAACTCAGCAAAAGAAGTATAGCAACAGCTATTTCAACAATACCAACAATATTGGACACCGTTTGTTCACTCCATAGTTTGTATAGCCAGGAAGAGAGTGGGTGATTCGCTATCAATGGCTTTATGGCCATCGCTTCAGTTGGAGTGAATTTGAAAATCCCAAGCCAAAGAAGAATGGAGACTACGCCAAATGTGGAAATGTAAAAGCCCCATTGCGATGGGGAGGAATTTTTTGTTTGCGTTATGAGATGCATTTTTCTAAAATTTTAATTTGTGCTTACTGTTTCCCTTTTAGTAGCATACACATCAAAATCCTGACAAAAAAATCTTTTTATTTTAACTTGTCTTTTAATTTATCTTTAAAGAGCTCTAGTTCATTTTTACTGAATTTTTCAGGAGAATCTTGTGTGAATATATTTTTCATCATACTTTCCATTGCATGTACTTTGCGGTTATAGGCACTGCACCACTTACAGATTGTAAGATGTACCCTTAAGCGTATTTTTTGGACAAATGGAATCTCACCAGCATTTTGCTGTTCGATAAGCAGTGTTGCTTGTTTGCAGGGCATTACCAATATATGAATGAGTCGTTTTATCATTGCTTACGAAATCATGAGATATTAAACCAATTAAATTCCAGGCACTCCCGAAGCTGCATACGACTTCGTTGGAGGATTTTCCATAAATTAGTTGTCGTAACGCCAGTTTCCTGACAAACGCTAGCCGCTTTTTTTTCTTCTAAATAATAGAGCTTTACTGGGATAAGCCATTTTAGGGGTAATTTGTCCAGACACTCAGCCATTACGCTATTAAAATCGCTGTTGTCAAGGAGGTTGTCGTCTTTTTCATTCCAGTCTTGTAGAATATCATCATGCTTCCATGATCCTTCTCTATCAAAATAATGATCTAGTGGAATATTTCCTGTATGTCGGTACTTTTTACGGTAAAACTCAGCGACTTTATTTTTGAGAATAGCCATTAACCAAGTCTTTACACTGCTCCGCCCCTGAAAAGAATGGTATGATTCGAATGCAGATATAAATACATTTTGGACTATATCTTCCGCATCTTGTCGGTCAGAAAGCAAAAAAAGAGCGCTATTGAGAAGTGTATCACTATAGGTATCAATCCATTGTTGTATATGTTCTGAGCGCTTGTCCATGTAGTCAATTATAACCCTATAAAATTAGAAATAGTTTTTTGATACTTCCTATCTAATCAGAATTGATTACTGCTATCAAAGGATCAGCTCCCTAGAAATTGAACCATAATCACTAAAAGCACAATGAAGAGAAAGCAAATGACAGTAATTGAAAGGATATACTGTTTTTTATTCCTTTTTATGAAGAAGCTGTTCGCTTTCCAAATAAAAAATATATAAGCAAGTAAAGGATAAGCTATACTAAAGATCTTCAGCCAATGTGAACTGATAGCGGAGAGAAGGAAGAGGGAAATCAGCAAATATGAAACCGCCAGTGATACATGAAATTTTCTGAAATATGGGATAAAAGCCTTTATATCAAATTGCTGCTTTTCTGTTGGTGAAAGTGTGTTGTATCCAGAAAGTGATGAGCCTGCATTTTTCTCGGTGACTAGAAAAGCTACTGTCGCCAACATTGCGCTTAATACTAAAACCAAAATAATCATCTGTTAAAAACTGTTTTTTGAGATCGTATTCTGTCTATTTTCTATTGAAATCTTTCTTTGTTTCTTTAGTTCCATTTTCTGTAATTCTTGGGGATTAAAGGAACCCCTTTTGGAAAATAAAGCCCGTTAAAATCGAAGTAAAAAAAAGTTCCGGTTTCCGCATGTCTTATTTGTAAAAGTGCTTTTAGACCTTGATGTGTACTGATATACCTGTAGTCGAAGTGGTCATTTCCTAAGACAGGAGCGTTTGCTTGCCGTGTATCGACAAGTACCAATTGTGTCTGATCATCTTTTGCCGGTATTAAGCTAAATTCCTCGTTCAGTATAATTGTTTTATCTTGAGGGGTGATTATCTGGTTTTCTAGGTTTGGTGGAGGCATCATACTACCCTGTAGTTCAATTTCATGATTGAATAGTTTTTTGATTGCTACATTCTGGTAAGCTGTATTGCCTAATTTTTTAAAATGTATATCATAGACTTCGACCATTTGGCTAGATTCTGGAATACCATATTTTTGACCGAAAGTACGTTGGATCGCATTTTTGTTGCCCAAAACAAAGCCAACCAAGGTTATGGGGGCATCTTCATTTATTCGGTATACGAGATCAAAACTTTCAAAATTCGGTAAGGAATTTATGTGAGTAAAGTTGTTATCGGCACTTAAAACATCGTAGGTTTCATCCGTTTTTAGCGCCCAGATATATTGCTTGCCATCCAAGCTTGCGTTGTCCCAAGCGTCATGATTTGGTTCAATTTTTTGGTATCGAGTTGTTAGCTGTATAAGAGGACTTCCAGGCTTTAAGAGAGCTGAGTTTCCATCCACTTCAAAGTGATAATAACTGTCTTTGTTGATTTTCAAACGGCCACATGCACTATCAAAATGCCCAGAAAGCTGTTCCTACCCCGAATAGGCATCAACTACAGCATCTTCCTTTTCATTTTTCGAGATAATATAACTATAGAAGTCTCCAATGACATAATATCTGTTCGGGCCATCCACTAGAGCCTCCGGATACACAGGTTCTGCTGTGGATACATCCATTAAACCCAATTTATCGTCAAATTTGAACGGAATAAGTTGGGGTCGTTCTTGAGCAAATACAAATAGTTGTATGGAAAAGAGAACACAAGTGAAAATAAATTTCATGATAAATTTACTTTTAACAATGGCATCGATGACGATTGATTCGAACCTTAATACTTGAATTTACAAAAATAAATTTATTCAAGTATTAAGGTTCTGTTGTGTACCTACGCACTCTTTCGTTTTTTATATCCAAAAAACAGCTATTGTAGAAGAAGACTTTTATTTTTCAAAAAGCCATTTTATGCCTACAACTAACATAATGATAACGGCAATAATATATTTTATTTTAATTGCCTGTTGTTTTCTATAGGCGATGTAAATCCCCAGTGCCATGATAAGGGCAAATCCAATAATGACTCATCCAAAAGAGAAGCTGTTTCCGAGTTGAATATTGATCATGTTTTTAGTTTTTATTAACGAGTTTGATCGGGTTTATAAGATGATTTTTTAGTCCTTTTCAAAGGTTACGTCAGTTATTTTATAGTTGAAATTGTTTTTGTCCTGTTCACCTTCAGGTTTTTCCAATTCACTGTAATGTACGGTGCCCGTCATTTTAAATGTGGTATGCGTGTCGAGATTGATCTTCTCCCCATTTTTATCAATGACATGGAAATTTTTTAGTGTATAGTTTTTTTGATCTGCGGGGAGTTCAAATAGAACGCTGTTTTTTTCTGTCCCAACAGGTAATATGACACTGAATGCTGTAAATTTCTCAGAACTGATTGCATGAGGTTTTACAACAAAATTCATCGCCATGGTCTTCGATTTGCCTGATGAAAAGGTAAAGGAGGGAGCATCAAATTCACCGGTTAATTCGATGGTTTTATTCTGATTGTCATAGTTGGATTCCATTGCTTTAATAGTATCTACTGATGTTCCATTACATGATGATAAGGACATTAAGCCTATAGCGGACAATAGTAGGGCGGGGATTATGTTTTGTGTTTTCATTGGATCTTTTTATTAGTTTATACTCAAGATGATTTCATCCGGATCTTTTCTTCTTTATTTTTTTATAAAAATACAATAGAATCTGTTATGCTTTATCGCAGGATTTAAATCCGTTGACAATGAATTTAAATCCGTATGCTCTTCTGTTTTTTTCGTCTTTTACATGATTCGTTGTCCGCTACATCAGTACTTTTATTAGGGGAGATGGTGTATGGGTATTTATGTATAAAAAAGGGCCGGTTTAGAAAGCTGAGATGGAAAAAGGGCTACCTCATCAGGCAGCTCTTTCAAGGAATTACAACGTAGCTTGGAATAATATGGAAGGACATATGCCTTTTTGGTGTGTCGTTAATCTTTGGATTTGAAAAATATAAGACTGATAATTAAACAGACTAAGGTTATGAAGGAGAACGTAGTTCGCAGATTATTCCAGAATACCCAAGGTTCCTCGATAAGGAGACGCATTCGATGTAAAGCATCTGACGTTGCATCTGTAATATCTAATGTATCCAATTGATTGTTTAGTGGAACATTCTTTGCAGCTGTAATAATAAATACACCGATAATATAACTTGCACATGCAACTGCGATCAAATAGAACTTTGGAGAAGATAAATCGAAATACATCACAGATGAAGCAATTAACAATAACGGTGCTCCTAAAAAACAGGAATAAAATATCGGATTTAAAATTTCTCGGTTGATATTTTGCATTGCCATCAAATAACCCCTGTCATCCAGTTTGTGAAGCCCCAGATTGACGGAAAACGTATAGGCAAAAAAGAGCCCGGATATTAATGCTGATGTTATCACAGCAGAAGCTAAAGTGATTTCTTGTAGTTTCATTGGTGGTAAGTTTATTTTTAATCTTGACCTAGATAACATTACAAGAGGCTTAATGTTTTTACGAGCTCCCTTGCTGCTGCGCTTCCTGCACGGTTGGCTCCGATTGTGGAGGCGGAAGGGCCGTAACCGACCAGATGAATTCGGGGTTCTTTGGCGACCATTGTGGCCAGTCTTCCATCCATTAAGATGCCTCCATTTTCTTCCCTAGGTAGCACAGCATCTAAATGTTCCAATGCACTTTTGAAACCCGTATTCCAAAGGATAATATCTGCTTTTTCTTCCCTGCCATCTTCCCATTTCACACCAGTTTCAGTGATCTCACTAAACATGGGAAGTCGTGTGAGTGCCCCTCGTTTTTCCATCGCCCGGATTTCTGGTGAATAAGGTAGCCCAGTCACGGATACAACTGATAGCGGTGGTAACCCTTGCCGCACACGCTCCTCCACCATAGCAACAGCATGGTGACCAGCCATATCATCAAAAGGGCCTTCACGAAATAGTGGGGGACGTCGTGTGACCCATGTTGTCGTAGTCACTTCCGAAATCTGATCCAACAATTGGATCGCAGATATACCGCCACCGACTATAATAACGTGCTTGTTTCTGAAATAGTCCGCTGTTTTGAAATCTTTTGTATGAAGCTGCTCTCCTTGAAATAGTGATGCCCCTGGGTAGAAAGGAATATAAGGATTCTCCCAGGTACCCGTGGCGTTAATAATGCCCGCTGCAGAAAACAACGTTTCAGTAGTATCTATATGAAAACGTTGCCCATGCAAGGACACCTTATCAACTTTAAGTGGTCGATAAACTTCTAGCCCATACCTTTTTTCATAGAGATCGAAATAATGTGGGACAGCTATATTTGCCTGTACCTCGGTCTCATTATTTGCCAATGTTTCTTCAAATGACATACCTGGTAGGTCATGGATTTTGTTAACCGTACTTAATGTGAGCGAAGACCAGCGAAATTGCCAAGCACCACCAGGAGCGGGGGCTTCATCCAAAATAATGAAGTCCCGATTAATCTCCAATCCCAATTTCTTTAAATGATAAGCAGAAGAAAGCCCGGCTTGTCCTGCACCGATTATCGCAATTTTGGTTTTGTAACGAATATTGTTTATCATCAATTAGGATATCTAGCGCCAGCCTAACTCAGGCGCAACATGCTCCAAGATAGCCGAAAGTACATGAATATTGTAATCTACACCCAAAGTATTCGGAATAGTCAAAAGAACGGTATCAGCTTCTTGGATAGCCTCGTCCTGAGCCAACTCCTTGACGAGTTGATCAGGTTCCGCTGCATAACTACGGCCAAAAATAGCACGTTTGTCTGCTTCAATGAAGCCTATCTTGTCAGTCCGGTCTGCTTCTTGTCCAAAATAATACCTATCTAAATCATCAACCAATGCAAAAATTGATCGACTGACAGAAACCCTGGGCTCTCCCGGATGTCCAGCTTCTTTCCAGGTTTGTTTATATAGACGTATTTGTTCAGCCTGTTGTATATGAAAAGGCTTCCCATTTTCATCGTACTTTAATGTCGAACTCTGTAAGTGCATCTTGTTTTGGGCCGCCCATACCGCTGTTGCATTTGATGCTGCCCCCCACCAGATGCGGTCACGCAACCCTTCAGCGTGCGGTTCTAACCTAAGTAAACCAGGAGGGTTCGGAAACATCGGATAGGGGTTTGGTTCAGCAAAACCTGCTCCTTTGAGTTTTTCCAGAAATTCTAGCGCTTTTCTACGTCCCATATCAGCGTCGGTTTCACCTTCAGCGAGCTCATAACCAAAATAACGCCATCCGTCTATTACGTATTCAGGCGATCCTCTACTGATCCCCAATTGCAATCGGCCTTCCGAAATTAAATCGGCTGCTCCAGCATCTTCCACCATATAAAGTGGATTTTCATAGCGCATATCAATTACTCCTGTACCTATTTCAATCGTATTGGTCTTCGCCCCAATGGCGGACAATAACGGAAAGGGAGATGCTAACTGATTGGCAAAATGATGTACACGAAAATAAGCTCCGTCTATGCCTATTTCTTCTGCTGCAACAGCTAAATCTATTGACTGAAGTAATGTGTCACTTGCTGTTTGGGTGCTATAAGCAGGGTGTTTGGACCAATGTCCAAAAGATAAAAATCCTATTTTCTTCATTCGTTGGGAAGAGATTTGATGTTTATCAAATTTAATAAATCTATGCTGACCTGTGCCCCTTGGTTTGTCCTATAGATGTCAATAAAATAACAATTAGAATAGTTGGTCTCTAATTGCCATTTGGCAATTGGGAAGGAGTATAAAAGACCTAACTTTGTGTATTGCTTGTACGATAATATATTGATTATGACGCCCGAAAAATTGTTGAAACAGATTGATTTTATCAAGGAGATTGATAAGTTGAAATACATCCAGCGAAGGACTAAGCTTTTTAATAGCGATCGTTGTGAGAATGATGCTGAACACAGCTGGCATTTGGCGCTGATGGCTATTGTTTTAGCTGAGCATGCTGACGAGTCTATTGATCTTCTGAAGGTTGTTAAGATGGTATTGATACATGACATTGTGGAAATTGATGCTGGCGATATCTTTATCTATGATAACGAAAAAGCACATTGTAATACTGAGGAAGAACGATTAGCCGCCAAACGAATATTTGGAATCCTGCCGGAGCAGCAAGCAGAGGAACTCATTGCAATCTGGGAGGAGTTTGAAGCTGGGGAGACTCGCGAAGCACGGTTTGCGAAAGCAATGGACCGATTGGAACCACTGTTGCAGAATAGTTCCAATAATGGGGGAACCTGGAATGAACCTGGTGTAAACTATAATAAGGTGTACGCAAAAAAGAGTGTGATCAAAGATGGTTCGGGCGTATTATGGGAATATGCCGAAAGTTTAATTGATGATGGTGTAAAAAAGGGAATTTTGAAGAAAAGTTGATTTTATAACTGCGGAAATTTACCCATTGACAATAGGGCTTATTTATCTTAAAGTCTTGGTATATTTTTGCAATCACCATTTAATTCAGTAGCACAACTTTACTTGACAAAAAGTATTTTCAATAGTCGACGGTTCCTTTCCGTATTCAAACGAATATTAAATCAACACTGACGAATTGTAAACCTGAGATTACGTTAAGGATTATTTTATATACATTTATTTTGCAATTAGATAAGTATTATATAAAATCTAAAACCAGTATATGGACACGATACAATTTGGCAAATTTGAGCACGACCGTACAATTATTGATAAGTATGTGAAAAGTTCTGCCTTTGGGAAGAACAGGCTTGTCTATGCACCTTTGATTATTGGTATAGGATTACTCTGTTTTCTCGCATTTGCTATTTTTGAAGGACTGGTCGAAACCATTGGTATAGGTGTCATTAGTATCTTGTCCGCCATTGTGGTTGCCTGCTTTATTTTGGTTGCAGTTATTAATCGCTCTGCACATAAAAAGCTTTATGAAGAGAGTAAGACGGCGCCTGTATGTCTCGCAAAGAAAGTCTACGGAAATGATGAGCAAAATATCTACTACTGTATCTATAGTACTGGAGAGACGAGACATGACAGCTCCTTTATTAATAAAATCGCTGAAAAGATTTTTGCCATTCCAACGAATACCAATGACAAGATAGATAAGGAAATTCTGGATCTTTTCAAGATAGATTTTGTAAAACCTGGAGAATTTGCGAAGAAACTTCCGTTGGCATTTACAGATGGGGTAGCGGTTTGGAGACGACAATTTGCTTTAGGCAATTTGCCAAAAGATGCCCAGCAAAAGATCGAAGATAATGACAGGCAGTTTTGTGTGGTAGCGATCGTTCCTGAAAATCCACGTATACTTACAGAACAGTTTTCTTAAGAAGCCATTTAAATCAATATACTAACTGAGCCACATTTTGTCAAATGTGGCTTTTTTGTTTTAATGCTTAATGTGTATTAAAAGGAAAAAAGAGATTGTTTACCGACCGAAATCCGCTTTTTACCGAAAATATATGGGATAAGAGCTCCTTATTTGGGAAATTGGGCCATCATAATTTAACTGCTATAGGTATGGTACATTTCTTTAATGCGTTGATCATTTTGTTGTTTTTTATGGTTTTAACTTTGTTTTCGAATATCGAGACAAAAAAACATAATGAAGTGTTCACTGATGCTCTACAAGTCTATCATACAGATTCAGTAGGTACATCTGACAAGAGGGAACTGACCGATTTACAACGCTTATCAATCGATAAGCAGTGATATGGTCTAAAGGGGGCGGCGATGGGGTATTTTATGCTTCAAGTCTAGAAAGGAAAACTAAATTTTTATAAATTTAAGTGAGATCTAATGCAATGAAAAGGGTTGAGATATTTAAAACGAATGTCAATAAATATAGGGAAGCGCAACAAATCGTTGTGACGCTTCTACAGCTGTTTTCCTCCTATAAAGTTAACTTTGATCTTGACGACGAAGAGCGAATTTTGAGGATTGAATCTTCACAATCGGATATTGAGATAAGTGGGATTGTCAAACAGATGCTCGATTGGGGCTACCAATGTGAACGTATAGAATAACGATGAGCGTCCACGATAGTGGAATCAGCTATAAATGAAATGGGGCTCGGTACAGAATAATAAAAAATATTTTTTTTGTTAATTATTACACTTACTTTCGATTCCAGTATCTTTCGTCCAGATGAAGCTTCTATACCAAAATGAAAATGTCTATGATGGAGGTTCTTTAATAACATCATGTTCGAAATGAAATATTGTAAAATTATCATTCTTTTTATAGCCATAATTTATAGCTGTATCTCTTTTGCACAAACCAAAAGTAATGTACTTTCTAGCTGTCAATCAGAGGTACTTCATTCTAATATTTTAAATGAAAATCGGACGATCAATATCTTTCTTCCTAATAATTATCAGGCCAACGATACGGTAACTTACCCTGTCATCTATGTCTTGGATGGAGGTATGGAAGAAGACTTTTTTCATATTGCGGGAATTGTTCGTTTTGATACACAACCTTGGATTGCAAGATTCCCCAATAGTATTGTTGTTGGAATTGAAGGAAATACCAGAAAACGAGATTTTACTTTCGCTGTTCCAAGCGTTGATTTCCTAGTGAAAGAAGGTTTTCAAAAAAGCAGTTTTCCTACCTATGGCGAATCCGAAAAATACACGACTTTTCTAAAGGATGAATTACTGCCCTACATCAGTAAAAGTTATAAGGTAAACACGCAGCGAACGGTTATTGGAGAGTCGCTAGCTGGGCTTTTCTCAGCAGAATTATTACTTAAACAACCTGATCTCTTTGATAATTATATTATTGTCAGTCCGAGTCTGTGGTGGGGACAGCAGGAGCTATTGAAAAATACCGAAAAGCTATTGGAGACTAATTTGAGAAAAAAAGTGCGTGTATATCTGGGAGTACCCAATAGGGATGAAGATATTAGAATGTACCAGGATGCTGAAGCGTTTTATAAAGTTATCCGTAACAATAAGAAGATGGATGTTATTTTTGATTATATGCCTGAAGAATTACATTCAACAGTTATCCATCAAGCTGTGTATAATGCTTTCAAGAGATTATATCCAAAAACAGCCTATTCTAAGTAGTTCTCCTGATGTTTTTTGTCTGACTAACCTTAGCTTAATGAACTGTTTGTCCATTATTATCTTTTCGTAGTTTCCACATGTACATGATAATTAAGGTCAATAACACGGAAAAAATAAAATAACGCCAAGCTAATCCATTCTGTGTGGTTACTTTGCCGCTAATGGCCACAATAAAGTTGGACAGTGATGTCACAATGTAAACCATTCCACCCATTAGGCCGCCTGCGGTGCCTGCATGTTTTGGGAAAAATAACATGCTGTTGGTGAAAAAGCTCGTAAATAAAACACCTGAAATAATATGAATAAAAAATGCAAAGCCAACCATGATATATAGGCTTTGCTGGAACATACTCACTACGATTAAAGCGACAATAAGTGATGCCTGGAATAGAACAGGAGCTATGATCCGAGGGACGAAATCAAGATGCATACGCTTTTTCGTAACAAACCCACCAATCATCCATGAAAAACCCAGTATCAATGTACAGTAACCAATTGTGACGGATGAAAAGTGAAATGTATTTTCAATAATAAATGGCCCCGTCATATTGAATAGCATGACAATGGAGTAACTAAACCCCAGTACCAGGATGCCCAATATAAAAAGCTTGTTTTGTAACATCATTTTATATAGGTTGAGATTGTCCCTTGTGTTAATCTTTTTCTTTTCGGCAATACTTTCCCCACTGTACAACACTTCAAACAATAATAAGGCACCCGCGTAGAAAGCAAGAAAATAAAAATTAGCCTGCCAATCGAATAGTTTTTCAAGATAACCCCCTAAAAAAGGCGCTAGTATTGGGCCACATGACCAGACGATGGTAAAATAGCTTAGGTAATTTTTTAACCGATCACCTGCATATAGATCGACGAAAAGTGCGCGTGTAGCCACCACCAAAATAGATATGGCTATACCTTGCACTACTCTTAATAAACAAATAAGTAACACGCTGTGTGTATGCGTTATCAATAAGCTGCTTATTATCAGAAGCGTTAATGCCAGAAGCTTCGGGCGATATCGGCCTATACTGTCAAGAATATTGCCTATAAATAACTGGGAAATGCCATAGCTCAATAGGTAACTGGTCAATGTTAATTGAATATCTCGTTCGTGAACAAGTAGACTTTTGGCCATTGCCGGAAACGAAGGTAGATAGATATCTGTTACAAATCCTGAAAGGGGCATGGATACAAATGCCATGAATGTTACTAACCTGATGCGTTGCGAAGATGCTTCTTTTAACATTTTTACTCTTTTTTGTTAAACAAAACTAGAGACTTTTTGGCTAATACCGATGCTATCTGACAAAGTAAAAATTACGAAAATCAAATATTATTTGTTTTTCTGTCTAAACTTGAGGGGAGATGTCTCTGCATTTTTCTTAAAGAAGTTGTTGAAATGAGCTGGTTCATCAAACCCAAGGGTATAACCAATCTCAGCGACATTCCAATCTGTATAGATCAATAGATTTTTGGCCTCCTCATAGATTTTTTGTTTGATGATCTGTGTAGTTGTCTGATTCGTGACCGATTTGACAGAGGCATTGAGATGATTGACATGTACATTGAGCTTTGCCGCAAAATCGGCTGCGGTATGTAATGCAAGTGGGTAGGCGGGAGAATCCAATGGAAATTGTTTGTGAAGTAATTCATCAAACAAACGATACATCCGGACGCTACCCGATTGATCTTGCAACTCTACATCTTCCATTCTCCACTCTAAGGCCAGATGAAGGATTGCTGCCAAATTGCTTTTGATTGCACTACAACGAAGAGGGTAACTGGAATTATTCAACCGGAACATGTTATCGAATAATGTTGTAATCAAATGCAGCTGTCCTTCATCTAAAAAGACGATGGGTTTACTCCATTCTTTAAATAGCGATGTCTTTTTAAATGGCTCAAATGTCTGGCTTCCTGAAAAGAATTCTTGATTGAAAAGGCAAAAATATCCTTCTTGTTTGCTCGTGTCACATATCCATGTATAAGGAATATTTAATGCAGGTAAAAACAGGGCCGGCCGATCGATATATAATTCATGTTGACCATATTTGAACCATCCTTTGCCTAAGATGAGGCTGATTTTGTAAAAGTCACGTCTGTTGTATGGTGTTTTAAAATCACAGTATTTGCGTGGCGAAATATTAAAATGTGATTTTCCGAGTTCAACATCTAGTATATCCCCGCTATTTGTATGGAGATGGCTTAATCGTTTATAGTAATCCTGTAAAGTTTCCAGTGTTTCGCTCATGATTATGCAAAGTTACAAAAATCAAATGTAATACGAGCTCTCTATAATAACCTCTTTTTTCTAGAGCTCCTATTGTATAAAGGGGTACAATTCATTTGACTATGGTCCTTTTGACAGACAAATTGATTTGAATTAATCTTTCAAAGAATGATTGGACGGACGTAAAAATAATATTCCAAACTAAGGGCTTCTTAAAATACCTGTTAAATAGATAAGTTTTTAGACTATGAATAAAATGTTTAAGATGACAATTGTTTGTTGCGCATATTGTTCTCTTCCAAAATTGAGATAAGTCTGTTACTCCATTTATATTCTTATCTTAACCCAGATCTGAGATAGATTAGGTATTAAATTTTACTTTCAAAATAGTATGTACCTGAACCAATTTCTCTTGTTGAATCAGGCAAGACTACTGTGGCCTTACTGTTCGCTGGTATGGTAACCTCAAGTTTCAATAGACCATTTTCAAGTGTCCATGAAGATTTTACCGTGCCATATGCGGTTTCTAATTCCGCAGAAGTACTTGTTATTTTTCCATTCGGTTTGGGGGCGATGACAACCGCTTTATAACCCGGTTCGTCAGCGACCGAATTGATTCCGGCAATCGTTCTGTACATCCAGTCCCCAATTGCTCCATATGCATAGTGGTTGTAAGAGTTCATATCTGGGGTTTGAAAAGATCCATCGGGTTTAATTCCATCCCACCGTTCCCATATTGTTGTTGCGCCCATTTTTACGGGATAAAGCCAAGAGGGATAGCTCTCCTGCATCAAAAGGTCGTACGCCACATCATTGTGACCAAACCTGGTCAGCACATGACATAAATAGGGAGTACCCAAGAATCCGGTTGTGAGGTGATTTCCATAGTCCCGGATATTGGCTACAAGACGATCCGCGCAGGCTGCTCTGAGTTGTTCGGGGAGCATATCAAATTGTAGTGCGAGTACATAGGCTGTTTGTGTTCCCGAAACCAACCTACCCGTAGGGGTCATGTATTCCCTTACAAAAGCGGATTTAATGTTTGTTAGTAGGGTATTGTATTTAATTACGTCTTCCTGTCTACCCAATACATTTGCTGCATCGATCAATAGTTGGGTCGAATGTGCATAAAAAGTTTGCGCAATCAAATATTTATCCGTTACCGCAGCTCTTCCATCGTTGTCATCATTGGGGCGATAAAAAAGCCAGTCTCCGAAATGGAAACCTGAATTCCAAAGATTATTTTTGGCGGTAGATGAGATATAATCTACCCATTTTCGCATGCTCCCATATTGATTTTCCAAGAGCTGTCGATCGCCATAGGCCACATACATATCCCATGGGATAATGGTAGCTACATCTGCCCAGCCGGCAGATGCACCATCATTTGCCCCCAGTACATTAGGGATGACGTGGGGGATTGCACCGTTAGGGAGTTGGTCCGCCTTTACATCCTTTAGCCATTTGGTGAAAAATCCTGACACATCCATATTGTAGGCCGCTGTATTGGCAAAAGCTTGCGCATCACCAGTCCAGCCTAAGCGCTCATCGCGTTGTGGGCAATCTGTTGGTACATCCAAAAAATTTCCTTTTTGTCCCCATTGAATATTATGCTGCAACTGATTCAAGAGCGCATTTGAAGTAGAGAATTTTCCTGTGACCTCCATTGCTGAATATAAGGCGACAGCCGTAATGTTCTCAGCCGTCAATTCACCAGGATAACCTTCTACCTTAACATACCTGAAGCCCTGAAATGTAAAGTGAGGTTCAAAGATCTGTGCTGTGTTTTCCTTTAAAATATAGATATCCTGTGCCTTTGCGGACCTGAGATTTGTTGTATAAAAATTGCCTTCTTTTGTTAGTACTTCAGCATGACTCAGTGTGATCTTGGTTCCGGCTGCACCTTTCGCTTTGAGCATGACCCAGCCTACCAGATTTTGCCCAAAATCCACTACTGTCTCACCTGCCGGTGTTTTGAAAACCTTAAGGGCTTTAAACTGTTCATGTTTCTTAACTGGTGGACCGGCCATCGCAACAAGTTTTTCTGGCCCTTTCTCCATGATGCCAACGTTATTCCATTTATTGTCCTCTTTAAAGCCGATATTGTCCCAGCCGGCTATTTCCATCCTGGCATCATAAATTTCACCGTCATAAATATCAGATGCCATGATCGGTCCATAAGCATATTTCCAGCTTTCATCGGAATTGATCGTTTCTGTTGTACCATCCGTATATTCCACGAGGAGTTGCAGAAGCAATCCGCGTGTGTCGCCATAAAAATTACGTTGATTTCCGAAGCCTATCCGTCCTTTATACCAGCCGTCTCCGAGGCTGACACCGAATACGTTGGTACCATTTTTTAGCACAGTGGTCACATCATAAACTTGGTACTGTAAATGATTTTTATAACTGGTCCATCCTGGAGCAAAATAAGTATCGCTGATGCGCTGGCCATTGATACGAGCTTCATATAGCCCTTTTGCTGTGACATAGACCATTGCAGACTTTAGTTTTTTATTTATGGAGAATTCTTTTCTAAAAATGGGGCTTCGTGCTGAAGTGTCCGTTTCTGCTACCTTGATCCATTTCGCGCTCCAGTCCATAGCGCCGATACCCATCTGAAAGAAATGGGCATCAGACCAGTCGGAGGTATTGCCATGATTGTCTTTTACCCTAACTTGCCAAAAATATCTTCTTTTTGAATGTAGTGCTGCTCCATTATATTTAATCAGTACAGATTGATCTCCGGAGACAGTAGCTTCCCAGACGAGATCTTTTCCAAGGTTTATCGAAGTTTTATTTGTACCTACTCTGATTTCATAAAACGATTGTAAAGTGTTTTTTATCGGCGAATTAATTTTCCAGCTAAATCGAGGATTAGCAGTCTCGATTGCCATAGGATTTTTAAGGTGTTCTACCTTGAGGTCGATTACGCTTAATTTTTGAGCATAGGTCATAAGTGAGAGGATACACAGAAATCCTACTATTACAAATTTTTGAAGCAGGGTCTTTATAAATGGTTTCATATTTGACGATCGGTTTGGCCGGAAATCCGGAATGATACGCTATTATCCGTAATAAACTTGATAGATGCATCATGGGCTATCCTGTTCGATGGTCAGGAAATGATGGTATATCATATGAAAAGAAATAGGTATCCTAAAGGAAAATGCAATTTTCAGCTTGATATAGAAATCAATTAAGGGGAGGATTGGAGTTGGTGAAATAGGAGAGCCTTGGACTCTACTTTTGTTTTAAAACATGTTGGTGCAGAAATGGGCCAATAATTAATGGCCCATTTTTAATGTTTATCAGGACAGTTGTTTTATATATCCTGTGAATTTTTTGGTAATATCCTTTGATTACCATTACCCTACGCAGCTTCAACACGCATTTTTAAGGTGATATTCAACTGATACTTTACCCCAGGTCTAAGATTCCAGCCACCTATGCTGAGGTCCTCGGGAGGTAGTCCGGCAAATGAAAAACCAGACAATAGTATTGTGCCGTTTGTTGTTGGTGCAGTTATGATAAACGCAGATTCTGAGTAGATGATTTTTCCAATTGTATTTTTTAAACCGATTGCCACAGGATTGCCCACACCTTTAAAGGTAAGTGAGCCATTTCCTAAAGCGACATCTACTGCTGCACTCACGGGATCTATTGATGCTCCATTGAGAGCGATGTCTTCAAGCTCCATTCCTGAAATCAACTCTTCTGCACCAGTCCATTTTGTGGTTAAATCGAAAGTGATTTGGCTAAATAGATGCTTTAAATCTGTGTTTAACATATTTTGACCTTCTTTAACTTCAAAAGGCACCTGATCAAGCATAAAGTCCTGATCGGCTTTCAGATCTATAAAATTTACAGTGTTCAGTGTAGCTTCCTTGTCTATCGTAGGCAAGCTTTTGTTTGTCCCCGAGGCGTAGATTACAAATGTATATTTGCCCTTTTCAATGGAAAAATCTTGTTCTCCTTTTCCCTTAGTAAAAGATTTTGTCTCTTGGTAATGACCAGTGGCATCAAAAATTGCTACATGGTAAACAGTACCTTCTTTGAGCGCTCTCTGTTCGCTTCCAGCTACTGTGTTGGCTGATGAAGTCGAAGCTTTTATTCCTAGAGGAACGGTATTGATTGCTGTTAGGGTTGCGACTAACTGATATTTTTGATGAAAAGAGATCTCTTTTGTCTGAACAGAAGCGATCCCGTATCCTGAACTACTTGATTTGACGGTATTCTTTTTAGCCCCCGTGTTAGCAAAGGCCTGGCCAATATTTAATCTTACGGTTGATCCTGCTAGTGATGGAACGGAATTATCCTTACTGCAAGAAGTGATGAGCAAGATTATAATTAACGATACGGCAGATATAAATTTTGTTTTATACTTATTCATAAAATATGTTTCCCTTACCAGTTTAGGTCCTTCGTTTGTGTTTCAGTTTCCCAAGATTCAGTGACCGAGCTCTGTACAGAACCCGTTGAAATACTGTATTCCAATTCTACTTTTTGTGTTTTGATGCACGGAGCTTCGTAAGTGTGTGCAAGGCTGTCTCCAGATGGGTTTTCTTTGTTTTTTTTCATTTTGTTAGCTAAATAATATTTGTGCGATGGTTAGTTTTTAATGAATAATTAAAAACATAACGAAATAAAATTAACTGCAATATTGTAGAAAGGAAACGATTTCCGTTAAGGTTTTTTTTTACTGTAGCGATATCGCTACAATCCTGCAATGTGTTTGTTGGGAATTTGTTGTTGCCTATTGAATTAGCTTTTTATTTAGTTCACCAAAAAGCAGTTTCTCTTTTCAATAGCTCATTTGCTTATGGTGAATAAGATTTGTCTTGGGGATCCCGAAAATTTCGAGACCTTGAAGATAGCTATAATCTTTGATCTAGCTATTTTCTTCTATTAGTAGTGGTCATATTTCTACTGCTTGATTATTGGTTTTAAAAAAATCTCCCGTTTATTTGTTTAACAATGTTTTTATTATACTTTAGCCTTATCTATTATTTTACAATTATATTGACCAATAAATTTTGTGCAAGGATTGATTCTTTAGCTATCATTGTTATATGAATTTGCAATAAAAAAGAGCTTTTTAAAATGAAAGGAGGATTATTTATAGCTGTGGGAATTTTTGCGATATTCATCTCTGTCTGCTTGCAGGGCTGTGTAGGCAATAATGGCTCGCGCGAGGAAGGGACCCGAGATAATACCATTTCTGGTTCTTTTCGGTTTGATTCGCTTGTACACTATGCAACAATGATCGATCTTTATCAAATAGGAGAACTGGAAAACAAGAAGACTAAATCCGAACAGGATGTTTTTTTGTTGTCCGTCTTAGGCGATAATGAGGTTGACACTGCTATCCTTAATAGGTTAGAGGGGGTAGGTTATACTAAAACGTTGATCAATAGATCACATTCTGGCGTTATAGATTCATTATTTTTTCGTAAAACTCGTCAAGATAACGTAGATAGTTCCTGTATACATGAATTTAGAGATATCTTGGTTTTTTATAAGAATAAAAAATGTATTGGACTTGCCAAAATTTGCTTTGATTGCAAAGCGATGGTTTCATGGGACAGAGGTGTCCAATTCAAAGGTTTTGGTGATTGGTCAGATTATGATAAATTACATCCGATATTACGAGAAAAATAAGATCTACGACTTAATCTATCAAGGTTTGGACGGTATAACCATTTCCAAATCGGCAAGATCTGCAATACCTTTTTTTTATAATGATTTCTTTCCATCAGCCATCTTGAGTTTTCAACCCGGTACACCCAGGTGCCTACCTCAAAATCTTCCCAATTTTCTCTGGGATCGTGATAAGGTGGAATTTCCCCACGGCAGATTCTGATTCCATCCATTTTTTTGAATGGTGATTCCGCCAAACTGTTCATCCTCCGTTTCAACGCAAATGGAAGTTCTATTTTTATCGTATAACGCGGTGGTAATCAGTACTAGATCTACAACTAGGGGGACTTTAATCGCTTGGATATAGGGGTTATGATCAATCATCTATATTTTGTTTTTAGATTTTTAAAAAGCATTTTAAATTTCACCTCCCTATTTCCTGTGTTCACCGAGTTTTTACACCCATTGACCTAAAGTTCATATGCTAAGAAGCTGTTGTGTTATAATTTTGAATCAACAAATAAGAACAACAAGCGATCATGGGAATAGATAAAGATGCACATGATAGCTTGTCACAAATAAAGAACAAATTATTTAGATGAAAAACTAATAAATAAAATAAGCATATTATGAAAACATTAGTAAAAATATTCGTAGCATCAGCTCTGATCGCAATAGGTGCCTTCGCTAAGGCCGCAGATAAACCATCCTTTACGTCGGAGAAAGCTATAGTCAATCTATTCACAGCAGATATTGCTCTTAATCATTATGTTGCGGTTATTACTGAGGGAGAGTCGGCAGGAGTAGATCAATTATTTTCTGCTGATTTCAGTCAAAAAATCCAATCTGGAAATGCAGCGACAAATAACCGTAGTGAAGTAATCAAATTTTTGAAAAAGCAAAAAGGGGAGAAGCTCAACTGTAAGGTAAATACCCAGATCATCGAAGAATCGTTAGATTATATGGTCGCAAAGGTAACTATGCAATTTGCGGATTTTACCAAGACAGATCTCGTGACTTTGGTCAATGAGAACGGAAACTGGAAAGTATCCAGTTCAGTAAATGCATTTAAATAGAACAAAGAATCAATAACTAGTGGTCAGTCAAGTTAGCTCATAGCCTGACTATTAGTGAATCATAAGTTTATAAGTTTAGTTTAGTAGCCACGTCGTGAGATGTGGCTTTTTTGTGCCATTTAGTTTGAAACATTTATATGTTCTTTTTTTACAACTTTATCACTTGGATTTTTGAATTCGAGCACATACTTTCCCGGTCTTAGATAAAGTATCTCTTGTGTGTTTTTTATGAAAAGTTGATCCGCTGGTATACGGTGCCCTTTTTGTTCATTTGCATAAAAGGCTTGGACAAAAAGTCCCTTTTCTTTCTTTTTTGTCTCTAATGGGGTTGCTTTTCGGAGTCCGCCAATAGTTAGATATTCGGGCCGCTTGTTAGGTTTTAAATAGCGCGGATAAATTATTGAAATGTCAACAAACTTATCATGCCATGCGCTGTCATTTTTCAGAGCAATCACAGGATCACTGAATGAATCAAGTTGGTTTACAATCCGAAATTGGCCGGTCTCAAGTTCAGGATGATATTGCTCGATATGTTGGGTCTGTGATATGGTCAGAGGGTTAATATTGGTCATGTCCTTAAAGAATTGAGCCATTTTTTTCCAATCAGTCTTAGATCCTTCGTGGATATGGTCATATCCTGCATAAACGAGTATTTTAGCATCAGGATCAGTTTTCAAAATTTTGGCTAAGTTGACCGCCTGTAACGAATCCCGCAAACGATTACTAGTTGTATTTCTCACAGCTTCGTATTTTACTAATATAAATTGTTCTCGCAAGGCTTCGCGGATCATTTCTGCAAAGAGCGGTTCACGACAATAGAAACCTGCTGTGTCTGTGATATGTTTGGTCTCGTTGATATTTTTATCCATTAGTGCTTCAATTGCGAGATATTTAAAACCCAATTGACGGTACCCATTTAATAATTGTAATACAAAAGCACGGTGATATGGAATATTGTGTGCTTCATTGATCATGACAACCTTTTCATTTTTTGATTGTTGCAAAATGTAGTTTTTAGCGTCGACAAATTGGTGCTGATTGTAAAAGATAGTATCGCAATCAACTTTGTATTCTTTGATCCATTTGACATATTGCTGATCCCAATAGAATCGTGATCTGTTGTAATTTCCTATGGCAGCGTGATAAGTGGATAAAAGTTGATTGAAAAGCCCCCGAGTCCTATCATCCATACTGTCCACGGAAAATTTATTGAATTCCTGTATTACAAATTGGTAGTTTTCCGTATGATTTTTACCGATCTGATTATGTAATTCAAGTAATTTATCGGTCGTGATCTGACCATATCCCCACTGACCAATCAAAATAAATACTAATACTAAATATCTTTTCATAACTAATGTTTTAGTTTTGCATAACTAAGATATTAGTTATAAGTCATGTTTCAAAAAATATCTTCTTATCTGTCTTTTATAAGTTTACTTATAACGCTAATTTAACTTAACAAGATAAATCAAACAACTTGCATGGGGCCTTAATTACAGACACGGACTTTATAAAGTTTCAAGGTCGGTATATATACCTTCTGATTTGGGTTGGTCGCATAGATATTGAATGTCCACCAACTTTCTTCTGCTTTTGTGTATACCAGACGGTTTGTTTTTGCATTCCAGTTTATGGATTTTATATGATGAGCATCAGCTAAGGGTGAGAATGGATCGAATTTGTGTTCTTTTATAGAAAAAATAGCCGCGCCATCTGTAAACGAAACCAGTAAACGATTTTCGTCTATCAGGGAGAGGTCATGTCCGCCTTGTCCGGGAATTTTTATTGTATTGACGAGAATTAAGCTTTTTTTAGCATCAGTTAATTTATAGGTTCGCAGATCGTCATAGCCAAGTACAAATAATTGCTGTAATTTGTTGTTCCAGACTACACCATGCCCCGAATAAAGCGTGTCCTTGTAGATGGGTTTCTCTGGTTGGTTCAATTGATAAAGCTCCAGAGAATTACCTTTTGGATGAGTCGAGTTTGCCACAGCTACAAGTTTTCCAGGCAGTAGGTCCGCTGAATGGGCCATTGGTGTCTTCGCATAGAACTCAATTTTTTTATCGGCGATATTTAATAAGCAGGTTGCACCAGTGGACGATGTAATTAGGATTTTTTTATTCAAAAATACTGGCTTGCATTCATCTATTGACTTGAAATAGTCGCTATATTCCTTCGGTATTTGATTGGCACTTTCTTCGAATTGCCATTTCCAGACCACAGCTGAGCTATCTGAGCCAATTGCTGGATTGATAATAAGTACTTTGTCGTCACCACAGGCAACCCAATATCCCTTAGGGATCTGAGTCAGTTGTTGGCTATTGCCTAGAAAAGGTATTGCTAAGATGATCCACAGCACCAATGTGTCAATTATTCTACCAGGTTTCATACCTCGTTCGGTTTTAATTTCGTATTTAAAGTTAATTAGATAAGTTGTTTGAAAACGAATATGATAACAAAAATAATTAGCTTTACTTATGATCATTGATGTTTTACAGATGAAAGAGATTTATTTTTCGTGCCTCAAACCATATACTGAGGATATCGACCTACTGGAATCCTGCTGGAATGAGGTAATCGTATCATATTCCGATCAACGAAGGGCATATCATACCTTGGTGCATTTGCAGCATTTTAGCAATCAATTAGATCTTTGCAAACATAAGTTGTCAGATTATTCTACCGCCTATCTAGCTATGATTTATCATGATATCGTCTACTTTATGATGGATGGTACTAACGAAGAAAAGAGCGCACTTATTGCTGTGAACCATCTAAATATGCTGCAGTATCCATCCGATTTGATCAGCTTATGTAGCGAGATGATCTTAGCAACAAAGACACATGACAGCAATAGTTCTTCTGATATCAATTACTTTATAGATGCCGATATGTCCATACTAGGGGCTGATAGTGTATCTTATACTAAATACGCTGCTGGAATCCGTAAAGAATATGGTGATTCTATTTATTTTGACCGTGGCAGGAAACAAGTTCTGCAGAGTTTTCTGAATATGGAAAGGATCTTTAAAACAGATCTCTTTTTCGATAGGTATGAAAAACAAGCCCGTGTAAATATTCAACTGGAGATTGACAACTTAGTTTGAATTTCCTGTCGTAGCTTTACCTCCCCATTTCCGCCATTCACCGAGTTTTCCAGTTCATTAGTCTAAAGTTAATAGACTGTGGACCTATTGTGTCGTAGTTTTGAATCAACAAATAAGAACACCACCATTATGAGCATAGATGGAAATGCTCATGATAGCTTCATCACAAATTGAGGAAGAAATTATTTAGATGAAAAAACTAACACAATAGCATAAAGACATTATGAAAACGCTAATAAAAACATTCGCAGCAGTCGCTTTAATTGCATTATCTACTTTCGCTATGGCAACTGAAAAAATAGTCGGAAAAACAGAGAAAGCATCAGTTAATCTTTCCACAGCAGGCTTAGCCCTTGACCATTATGTGGCGGTGACAACGAAAGGTGAATCAGCAGGAATAGAGCAGTTGTTTGCTGAGGGTTTCAGCCAAAACGTTCAATCTTCACATACAGCAATCAATAACCGTAGTGCTGTGGTCGATTTTTTCAAAAAACAAAAAGGAGAAAGGTTGAATTGTAATGTGAGCGCCCGGATCATCGAAAAGTCCGCAGACTATATGATCGCAAAAGTAACCATGAAATTTGAAAATTTCACAATGACGGATCTTGTTACTTTGATTCGTGAAGGCGACAGCTGGAAAGTATCCAAATCTATTAACTCGTATAAATAAGCAGGTCGTTTAAAATAAATATATATGTTGGAGAGCCGCATCGCGAGATGTGGCTTTTTAGTCGAGCTGTACCCTTCAAATTACATCTATTTTCTTGCTTAACATATTTATATAGGTTTATTTCCTGCACAATTATCCAAATTAAAAAATGAAGATTTTAACTGTATTGCTTGTCTTGCTTTCTTTTCAGAAATCAGTTGCTCAATCTTATGAACAATTGATGGATCTGGCTAGTACACAAATTAAATTGGAAAAATACAATGAAGCTCTTCTGATTTTTCAAAAAGCTTTTAAAAAACAAGATGATAAAGGCAAATATGATTATGCAAATGCGCTAGTGATTGCGCTACGCTGTGGTAAAACCAACTTGGCAATTGAATGGTTAAATGAAGGCGTTAAATTGGGCTTGGGCGATAATGAACAAGAGCTGTCCTATTTTAAAAATGATTCCATATTTAAATCAATAATACATGACCACACATACAAAAAAATCTTAGCGAAGATGGATGCCCAAATTCAGGAAAAATATAAACTAGACAAAATTTGGCAAGATGAAATTCTATCGAATGTGATCTCAAGAAAACAGGCTTCCTATCAAAATGCACGACAAGGTTTTGCGTTGTATCATATTAATCAAGATGGGCTTGAAATTCCATATCTTGTATTTGTTCCCAAGGGTTACCAGTGCGATACGCCAACAAGGGCTCTTTTTTTCTTACATGGAGGTGTGAGTGCTCATGAAGCATCGTTAACAGTAGACCCTCAGACACGGTTTGAACCTATTTTTACAATTGCTGATAGCACCAATTCGATTGTTATATACCCCTTTCAAAAAGGAAATCCTGGATGGAAGAATTACGACAATTGTTCTGCAATTATTGCGAAGATATTGGACGAGGTTAAGCTTCGCTATTATTTGAATACCAAAACAATTTATTTGGGGGGATTATCAATGGGGGGAAACGTCTGTTATCAGTTTGCTCTGGAACGAAATACTCCGTTCCGAGCATTTTATACGATTTCGGCACGGCCGAAGATTGTTGATTTTGAATCCAAAAACGGAATCTCAGAACTTGCTCATCCAATCTACTCACTACATGCCAAAGACGATAATCTTTATACCTATGGAGACCTCATGAAAGTGTACCAACAGGTAGAGAAAGAGACTAAAAATTGGGTATTAAAATCTGTGGAAGATGGGGGACATGGGTTTTCATATTTACCTGCAGGTAAAAAATCAACGTTGGAATTTTTCAGAATGATGTTTAATAAAGAAGAGGAGTAATTCCTCTTCTTGCTAGATCCAAATTTTTTACGACAATTGAATTGCTCTTTATAAACTTTCCAATGTATCGGGGATTAACAGCAGTCCCAATTAAACCATATCGATATCGCATTAATATGGCTTGTTTTGAATACTAATTTAGCAAACAGTATTTTAATCTGCTATTAATGTTCCCGGTTGACTCAAAATTTTTCGGTTATCTTTCTCAACATTAAGGGTAATATCCGACGCATTTTTTTCGGCAATAATATTCCGATATATTTTGTAGGTATAGTCCCCGTTTGTGAATGTAATGACATGATTTCCTCCACTTCCGGCAAAATCCAGTTTACCGTTATTCAGCACAATATCAGGTCGTGCGTTTTCTTTGTTGCCAATCTTCCAAGAAGCATATCTATACTTTCCGTTAGCAAGTTCATCTACTCTAATCAGATACTTTTCGGTTCTTATTCTGTATACCGGATTTTTAAATTGCTTTAAAGAGCTGTGTACCTGATTTTTTTGTTGTTGGATCAGTGTTTGTTTTAGTTTTTTTTCAAAAGGGCTCTGATAGTTTATAGCGGTTATTTTCCCCATATCATTGTCTATCCATATCGTACCATTATCGAGCATGATTCCTCGCCACCCCACTTCCGTCCATTGTTCAGTTTTTGAACCCGCAATCAGATCGAGGAGTGCCTGATCAAAGACCTCATGAGACCGTTGCTTAAATTCTTTTGGGGTTTTAATATCTGGAATGGGATTTTCTCGCTTCAAGGGGTAATTTATAATGGTTGAAATCGCATCGAAGTTCTTTTGTTTGAACAGTGAGATCATAGTATTGATCTTGGCTTTTTTTGAAGCGTTAATTTCGGTATCCTGTGCCTGGCCAAAGCCATAAGTCAGTAACATGACAATTAAAAAGCTAAATTTCATCCGTTATTTTGTTATGCTGTATGTATCAGCTATGAAATTAATAAATTGTATTATTAATAATCAATTGAGTTTTCTTCCGCTATTTTATCTATTCCATAAACAATAATGTCTGAGTTATCCTCATCAATTTTACCTACGACCAATTTAAAGCCAACTCGCTCCAAGAGCTTTTTGGATGCTATATTCTCACGATGTGTATACGCTTCAATGTATTCAAATCCTGCTTCGTTGAAAGCATAATCCAGTATTGCCTTTACAGCTTCGCTCATTAATCCTTTCCCTTGAAATTGAGGAAGCAACTCGTAGCCTATCTCCGCATAATTCGTACTTCGGTCGATATTCCATAAGGTTAACGTTCCAATAAATTCACTGGAATCTATGGTATTGATCGTAAAGTAAAAATTATTTTTTATGACCAATTCTATAAACTGCCTGATATCTTCGAGATTTTTATTGACATCCCGCTGAATATACTTAGCAACTTGTGGATTGGTCCTGATATTATACATGTCTTGGAGATCGGACAGTTCGACGGGCTTCAATAATAATTTGTCTGTTGAAATTTTAGTTCCCATATCAAGTCTGTTTGTAATGAATTGACTCAATTTATGAATAAAAATTGTCATTTTATTGGTCTGCCAAGTACCTATTTTCCTCAATCGATTTCGGCTGTGGTCAACAGCTATAAATAGACCAAAAAGGCTTCTTTTCCCATACGACTAAAAAATTATAAGAGAAAAAGTATACTAGATTTCTGAAGTTGTTAAGCCATATTTCTCTTTGAAAGATGAATAAAAATGACTTAGGTTTTCAAAACCAAGATCCAGATAGAAACTTGTTGGTTTTTGTTGTTTGTGTTTGATTAAATAGTAGGCTTCTTCCAGACGTCTATTCTTGAGCCATAATTTTGGACTGCAATTAAAGATCTCAGCAAAGTCACGTTTGAAAGAAGATATGCTGCGTCCCGTAAGTTTTGCAAATGATCCTAGCGGAACATTAAACATATAGTTGTTGTTCATAAATTCTTCCAGATCAATTTTATACGTTTTAATGAAATCGAATAAAATATATTTTAAATCAGGGTTACTATCAAGCAAGAGCTCAATGGCCTCCCTGACTTTTATATCTGCAAGTCTTGGTGTTGCCTGTTTTGTTTTATTAATATAAGGAGCAAGCGAAAGAAAATAACTGCTGAGGAACTCATTAGGTTCAAAGAATAATTTCTGTTTTCCGCTATATTGCGTATCTATAACAATTTTATTTTCAAAAGCGTAACGCTGTAAGGTTTCTTTGTCCAACGTTATCGCAATGAAATTATACTTTCCAGATTTTGAAGGATATTTTATTGTGCGGATAAGCTGATTTTTTTTGACCAGAACGACCATATTTTCATGGATAATGGTAAATCCCTGATCATGAAAAGCATGTGTTTCACCGGAAAGCTGAAATCCTAGAAAATGATCCGGATAAAATTCCTCGGATCCCCTATGTTTTTCAAAAGCACAGGAATACACTAGTCTATCGAATATGATCTCGTGAGTTGCAGTCATTATACAAATATCACTAAATTAAAGAATTATCCGACTACCAGCACTTGCAATTTCCTTATCCTGTTCTGGAGTACCTCCGGAGCAGCCAATAGCTCCAACGATATTGTCTTTCGCGTCTTTAATGACTATTCCGCCAGGTATTGTCAATAAACCATCATTGGAGTTGATCATTCCATAGGAATGGATATCAGCTCCAGCAATAATACTCCCCATGGTGTCGCTGTCTACACCAAACATGACAGCAGTTTTTGCCTTTTTTATAGCGAATTCTATAACACCAAAGACACTGTCAAGTCTTGCTAAAGCCATTAAATGGCCACCATTATCTACGACTACTATGCAGACAGAAATACCTAATTCGTTTGCTTTCACAATAGAAGCATTCAATATTTGGGTTGCTTGATTATAGTTTATATTCATCATATTGGTCCATTATTTTGTAAAAAGAGCACAGCAGCGTAGCTGTGCCCATAAGATATTGTTTCTTCAACTAACTTTTTGCCGTCCAAGCTTCAATCTGCAGCTGTTTTACAAAATCTTCGGTTTCCTTAGGATAAACATTCCTAAAATTAGAATTTTCGTCCAGCGCTACATCTACAATGCAATTGGCCATAGCCTGTGGATCTAATTGATTATTCAACGATTCAGCAATGCCATCAAATACAGCAGATGGTGTAAAATTGATCTCGGGATCGTACCAACGGAATATGCTATCCACGCCACGGTCATTAAATCCTGTACCATACACCCCGGGATTACATGTCGCGATCTTGATGTTAAAGTCTGCTAGTTCGGTTTTTAACCCTTCTGCAATTGCTTCCATCGCGTGTTTTGAAGCGCAATAAGCTGCAACATAAGGCACTGTCCAAAGACCGCCCATCGAAGTAGTGAACACGACCTTGCCTGGCTTTTTCTGTGCAATAAATTTTTTGATAAAGCCTCGTGCAAGTTCGAGACCTCCAAATACATTGACATCAAACATGGCACGGATTAAGTCCATTGGCTGTTCAGCGATTGGCCCACCTTCCATGATGCCAGCGTTGCTGATCAGGATATCTATATCATATTTCTTGTGAATATAAGCCAGATCCCGGGGGTTGGTCACATCTAATTTGTCAACGATAAGATCGATTCCTCTTTCGGTAGCCTCACGTATTAAGTCACTCACCTGTGGATAAACCTGTGCAGTGGCAATTACTTTGTAACCCTTGCTTGCCAGATCAAATGCAGCAATTTTTCCAAAACCGCTTGCAGCTCCTGTTATTAATATTGTTTTACTCATTTTTTTAATCTAAATGGTTTAGTCTAAATTACATGAGTTTGCATGTTATAAGTATTTCTGTACGGTTCAATTTTATATTGTTCAATGGCTCAATCTTCCAATGTGAAAACGCATAGTCGTGAAGATGCGGTTAGATTCAGTGCCATCCTGCGATCTGGCTTTTTCTGTTTTTAAGGGAGCAGGTAGGAGATTCTTTTCTAAATAATACTTATTTAACAGGTAAATTATTCGTGTTTAAAACGGATTTTATACGCTTTTATCCGAATGAAGTCCGAATGAGGTCCCTATGAAGTCCGTATAAAGTCCCTATTAAATGATAAGATAATACGAACTAATCCCTACTTTTTTCCTCGTTATATTAAGACAAAGGACAGTTTATAAAATCCATAGGGAAGCAAAAAATGCTGTTGCCTGATCATTTGTTAATTTTCTTCTGAAATAAGCAAAACCGTTTTAGTTTTTTTTATATTTGTTTTATTCAATCTTATGGATATATCAATAGCTAAGCGATAGACGTCCTGGAATCTAAAATTTTTCGGAATGCCAGCACGAGTTTATTATCAGATTTTATGGCGGTAATAAATTTATTGAATGTGACCTAAGACGGATAGGGGATAACCAAAATATGATAAAGCTATAGCATTTTTACTTTTCAACGAAGGGGATAGTTCTTGCTATTTTGTCATCACTATGAGCGAAAGGTCCGAGATTTGGTGACCCATTTTTTATATTTTCACCGGAGTGACAATGTATAAACCGAAATATGATCATATTGAAGAGAAGGAAAACCTGTTGGCCCTGCGTTCGGGCTGCCAAACAGCTTTTCGTCAAATTTATACCCTCTACAGTGGCCGAATCTATCTCAACATTCGTAAAATGGTCAAGTCCGAACAGGATGCTGCTGAGCTTTTACAGGAAGTTTTTATAAAAGTATGGGATAAGCGGGAGCTAATTGATCCCGAACAGTCTTTTCGATCCTACCTGTTTCAGATTGCAAAATACACCGTATATAACTTTATCCGTAAAAATAATTTGGAGAAACAGATTCAAGCCTACCTTAGTCTCCATAATACACAATTATATAGCCATGTAGAGGAACAATTAGACGAAAAACAGGACGAACAATGGCTCTCCCAGACGATTGAACAGCTTCCACCCCAACGCAGACTGATCTACAAGCTTTGTAAGATCGAAGGTAAAAGCTACGCCGAAGTAAGTACCTTATTAAGAATATCGACTTCGACTATCAATGATCATATTGTAAAAGCTACTAAATACATCAAAGAAAGGCACGGTGTTTTGGATAAGTCCACGCTGCTAATTGCCTCTTTTATACTTCTCCAGCATCATTAATTCATCTTATTTTCTTTAGGCTGAAAAAATATAAAATAAAATTGCAACGGGAGCAGATGATCATTGCTTTTGAAGTGTATTAGCTAAAAAGAAGATAACCAATTGTGGAGAAAAAAATACTTCAACATACGTTGAGGCAGTATATACATGGGGAACTCAGTGAGGAAAATTCCCGCGCTTTTCTGTCTTATATAAAATCTGGGGAAGACCGGATACTGCTGCAGGAACTGATCCAGGAGGTACTGGATGATCCTGTCGATCAAGCCTTGCTTCAGGATCCCGAACTCCTGCTCGTATTGGATAACACATGGGAGCAATTACATCTTCAGATAAATAAACCGAAAGTGAGATCATTGTGGTCCTGGAAACCTGTGGCTGCTGCTGCCGCTATCGTCATTGGAGTAATGTTTGCTGGCTGGTGGTTTTTTGATGGTGCAAGTGATTCCCAAAACCAACCGTCCGCGCAAGAGTTGATTTCACCAGGAAAACAATCCGCGACCTTAACTCTCGCCAATGGCGAGCAGATTCGCTTACAGGAGACCACGAATGGACAGATTGCAGATGAAATGGGGATCAAGATATCTAAAAGTAATGATGGACAATTGACCTACGAAGTAGGGGGAAATGTTGGTGCTGGAGCCGGCAATCATATATTATCAACAACCAAAGGAGAAACCTATCGGATTAAGCTACCAGATGGTACACAAGTATGGCTCAATGCCGCTTCAGCCCTTAAATATCCAATGCGGTTTGCCCTGGAGGGAAAAAGGGAAGTGGAATTGACAGGAGAAGCCTATTTTGAGGTAGCAAAGGATCCCAAACACCCTTTTATCGTCAAGACATCCGGTCAACAGATCAAAGTACTGGGTACTCATTTTAATGTAAATAGCTACACTGACGAACCAGTATTACGGACTACCCTTTTAGAAGGGAGTGTCGAAGTATCTTCCAGCAACCAAAAACTTCGGTTGCTTCCAGGACAACAGTCGAGTCTTAACACCAACGGAGTGCTTAAGTTACAGCAAGTAGATACAGCTCCAATAATTGCGTGGACCAGTCACGAATTTATGTTTGATGGGGATGATATCGAAAGTGTAATGCGAAAAATAGCACGCTGGTATAACGTGGATGTGATCTATCAGGGGAAAAAAACAACAGAGAAGTTCGGTGGTGGGATATCGCGCTTTGATGACGTAAAGCAAGTCTTAAATCTGCTTGAAAATACGGGGGCAGTCCATTTCAGGATTGAAGGGAAAACCCTATATGTTCTTCCGTAATTATTTAATAAATAATTGATTATAAATACCTAAAAAAGCAACTGATGAATAGAAATATACAAAACGAATAGTCACCACGGTGGGCTATAAGAAAGCAACCAAGATCCCGAAGGACTCGGTTGCTGTTTGGGACAATTAAATTTTAACTATCCAATCTGCATTATATTTCTGTTTTGGACGACTCGAATATACTGCAAATCAAACCTTGCAAATGTATCAAAATTATATCAGAAAAAAGGCGATAGCATATTTGCTATTCCGTAAACTATGGCTTATTATGCGATTGACGACCATAATTATCTTGGTTACTTTTATGCAGGTTAGCGCTTCGACTTTTGCACAAAAGGTAACATTGGAATACTCTAATATGAGCCTTAAAAGAATATTTAAGGACCTCAAGTCACAGACAGGGTACAATTTTCTCTATACAGAACGGCAAATGTCGGCGGCTAAACCTGTCAATATAAAAGTAAAAGACCGCATGTTGTCAGATGTACTGGTTCAGCTTTTTGCAGATCAGCCGCTGTCGTATCAGATGGACAGCAAGACAATCGTCATTCGGGACAAGCCCCGGTCTACAAGCATAGGCCCATCAGTACAGCAAGAGACGGTGCCAGTTCAGGCAATCATCAAGGGACGGGTGACCAATGAGCGTGGTGAACCGCTTGCCAACGTTTCCGTTCGCGTAAAAGGCAATGAATCAGCTGGAACTTCCACTGCCGCTGATGGTGGTTTTACGATCGGTAATCTTTCTCCTAAATCTACACTGATTTTTTCCTCTGTCGGGTACGATCAGCAGCTTGTGGAACTGGCTACTATGCGTACAGAGGAATTGGGACAGTTGCATGTGCTGATGAAAAGCAGCAATAGCCAGCTGGAAGAAGTTATCGTTATTGGATATGGTACTACGACGCGGCAGCGGGTTGTCGGTGCTGTCGATCAGATCAGTGCAAAGACCTTTCAGGACCGACCGGTCGGCAACGTCACACAGGCCCTGCAGGGCGCTTCCCCAAGTTTGACCATTCAACAGAAAAGTATGGATCCAAACGATAATTCAATGAACATCAATATCCGTGGAATATCTACGGTAAATAGCAATGCGCCACTAGTAGTGATTGACGGAATTATTACCGAAGGTGGGACACTGAACAAGATCAATCCGGACGATATCGAAACCGTGTCGGTACTCAAAGATGCAGGTTCCACAGCTATTTACGGCTCACGGTCGGCAAATGGTGTCATCTTGGTAACCACAAAAAGGGGGCGCCAAAATCAGAAACCCTCAGTTGCACTTGGGACGCAATGGGGTGTGCAGCAACCCAAAATCTTGTTTTCCCCAGTTGCTGGCTATGAAAACGCGACCTTACGTAATCTTGCGCTCACCAACTCAGGAATGGATCCACAATTTTCGCCGGCGGCGATTGCAGATCTGTACGCACACCAAGATATTGAGAAATGGAATTTGCCGGAAATCATGAAAAATTCGTTTCAACAAAAATATAATATCAGCGTCACAGGTGGTGGTGAAAAAAGCTCTTATTTATTCTCGGGAGGCTTTTATAATCAGCCCAGCAATTTTGTTGGACAGGATTTTGGGGTAAAACGCTATAATCTGCGGACGAACCTCAGTACTGAGATCGGCCGTTTTAAACTGACCTCGATTTTAGCTTATACGCGTAACAACAATATGAGCAATACCGCTGGAAGTGCCATTATAAATGCTTCCCGCCTCCCTTCTTATTATTACTATCGCATGCGGGCCGATAATGGAAAATACCTGGTCAACAACGCCTTGACAGATCAGAACCCCCTGGCGGAACTAAATGAAGGCGGTTATATCAAAAATGATAATGACTATTTTAACATCAATCTGAATCTCGAAGCAAAACTGTTCGACGGTTTGAAGTTGCGCGGTATTTTTGGCGCAGATATCTATGCAGACCATCGTTTTATCCGACGGATCCAAGTACCCCTGTATTCCAACCCTGATGCATTGCAGCCACAGGTATTCGTAAATTCGGATCGTAATACAGAAGATTTTAATGAAAAAGCCTCTTTGCTGAATTTCCAGTTACTGCTGGATTACGATAAGACCTTCGGGAGCCATCACGTTTCGGGTTTGATTGGTGCATCCAATGAGTCCTATACTCGTAGACAGAATGAACTTAAAATGAAGTTTACCGATCCAGTGCTGGGAACACCTACTACCGGAACAGTTATCGATCCTGCCAGTGCCCGTGTCACACCAAATGGAACTTTACAGAATAGCATCAACTCAATCTTCGGTCGTGCTGGATATGACTTTGAAAGTAAGTATTTTGCCGAATTCAGCTTTCGCTACGATGGATCTTCCAAGTTTTCAAAGGCAAACCGCTGGGGATTTTTTCCATCAGGATCACTTGGATGGCGAGCATCGGAAGAGCAGTTTATGAATTGGTATAAGGAGCATGTCGGTAGCCTCAAGATTCGGTCTACCTATGGTGTACTGGGAAATCAGGCCGTAGATGACTATTCGTATTATTTTACTTATGAATCTTATCCAAACAGCTATGGATTTAACAATAAGCCAGTAGCTGCCGCGGGATTTAACTATGCAAGTTTGGATTTGCGCTGGGAGAAAACCTATAATTTCAATGTTGGCCTTGATGCAACTTTCTTTCAGGATAAGCTGACAGCAAGCTTTGATTACTTTAAGAAGCGAACAGTAGATATTCTGATGTCACCACAGATCCCATCCGTGTTTGGGACCTCATTAAAAAACCAGAATTTAGGCGAAATGAACAATGAAGGCTGGGAGATCAACCTGACCTATCACGCTAAAACAGGTGAGTTTCAGCACCAGATCAATGCCAATATAGGCGATAGCCACAATAAGATTGTCTCCATGCCGGGAGATGACCGGATTTCAACAGTAGATAATATCACCAAATTGACACGTGTCGGCTTGCCGTACAATTCCTATTACGGATACAAAATGGCCGGACTCTTCCAGAATATTTCGGACATAGAGACCTCGGCCCTGCCAAGTGGCATCACTGCCGCTGATCTGCGACCAGGAGATGTCAAATATGTAGATCGCAATAATGATGGAATGATCGATGCACGGGATAGATTTGTCCTTGGTAATGGTTTTCCACGATTTACATTCGGCCTGACCTATAACCTCAGTTATAAGGATTTTGATTTTAGCATGTTCTGGCAAGGTGTTGGTAAACGGGATATGATGATCCGCGGTGAACTGATCGAACCCTTTCACCAGAATTATTCGTATGCTATTTATCAACATCAACTGGATTACTGGACACCGACAAATATTGATGGGCAGTGGCCTCGACTTACAGCTAATGGATCTACAGCCTCAACAAACAACTTTGGGAAAGATTCTGATCTCTATCTTTTCAATGGGAAGTATGCGCGTCTGAAAAATCTCCAAATAGGATATTCATTACCAAAGAATGTCATTTCTAAATGGGGTCTACAGCGGGTACGCTTCTTTGTTAATGCCCAAAATTTGCTGACATTGAGTAAAAACTCCTGGATAGACCCCGAGTCTTCCGAATTTGATTCCAACATGGGAGGTTCAGCCAATAGTGCCCGCAATTATCCAACGTTGAAATATTATGGCGGCGGATTAAATATTCAATTCTAACCATTTATGTGATGAGACTATATAAATTACTTATAGGAGGCTTGAGTTTAATGGCTGTTGTTCATTTCACTTCCTGCAATAAGTTGGATACCTTGCCAACAGATAGATTTACTGATGAGAACTTTTGGGATTACCCAGAAAACGCAGAAAAAATGGTCAATATGGCCTATAATCAGCTCTTCTCAGCCGACCGGTTATGGAATGATGAAGCGCTGAGTGATAATATTTTTGAAGGGCGGTCAAATACCGACCAACGCGCTATCCGCAATGGAACTGCTGACCCTACCTTGGGACGTTTCGCTTCGGAATGGTCCGATCTCTATGGCGGTATCAAGACCTGTCACGTCTACCTTGAAAATGTAGATCGTGTCCCCGGAATGGATGCTGCGCTCAAAAAACGCCGGATTGCGGAGGTACGCTTTATCCGTGCATTCCTCTATTTTAGACTGGTCAATTTTTACGGCGATGTCCCTTTCTTTACCAAAGACATATCCCTAGAGGAGTCTAAAGTCATTCCAAGAACGGCCAAGGCAACGGTCATGGCATTTATCCATCAGGAATTGGATGAATGTATGGCTGATCTGCCCAGCAAAGATGTGTTGCCTGCCGATGATAGAGGTCGAATTACAAAAGGCGCGGCTTCGGCTTTTCAGGCGCGGGCTTTTCTCTATGAGAGCAACTGGAACAAAGTATTGCAGTATTGTGAGAACTTGATCAAGAAACAAGGGGAATTTGGGACATATGCGCTTTTCGATAGTTATCCGGAATTGTTTACTGCAGCAAAAGAATACAATTCGGAGGTTATTCTGGATTACGGGTATGTGCCACAGCTGAAAACCTGGAATAAACTCTATGATGCCGCCCCGATCTCTGCTCAGGCGCGACTGAACGGCTATGCCCCTTTGCAGAGCCTTGTTGACAACTATATCACCCTTGATGGAAATACCATAAGCACGGATCCTAACTACAACAGTGATAATCCTTACATAAACCGTGACCCACGAATGGCGGCAACTCTCGTTTTTCATGGTGGCCAATGGACTGACTTTGATGGGACAGTTCGTAAGATTTTTATCAAGCCAGGCTCCGGAGGTACAGATAAAGAGCGCTTGGATGAGTATCAGGGAGCAAGTGCGAATGCTTCTGCAACCGGCTATTATGTAAAGAAATATTACGATGTGACAGCGACGGTAAAATACGATGCCGGGCTTAATATTATTATGTTCAGATATGCTGATATCTTACTGATGTATGCCGAAGCAAAAGAGGCACTGGGGCAACTCGATGCCGCAATTTGGGATATGACAATCAAACCTATCCGCAAAAGAGCAGGCTTTGTAGTGGATAAAGCGCTGGACTTTCCTGTCACTGGTGATCTGAAAACGATCGTACGAAATGAACGAAGAAGCGAACTCGCTTTAGAGGGGCTGCGTTACTATGATATCGTCCGTTGGAAAGCAGGTAAAACCTTTTTGGACGGACAGGTGACCGGTGCTAAATACGGTGGCAACAATAGCTATATCAAATTGGATATTAGACGATTTGACGAGAGTAGAGATTATCTATGGTCGGTACCAAGGACACAGATTGACCTGAATAAAAATTTGTTGCCCAATAATCAAGGCTATTCAAACTAAAATTTAATCGAAACTAACCGTTGTAATCGATAGCGTGAACAACGTCCGTTTTGAACTACAAAATTAAAGATAAAGACATGATATGGTATTTTAAAGTTATAGCAATGCTCGCATTGGTTGCGAACATCGTTTCCTGCAAAAAAGACGATATGAAATACTCGGATGCGGATGTATCCGCTGTGGAGAATTTATATGCACCTGCGGATGGGAAGGCAGTCAAATTATTGAGCTCGACCTCTGCAGCTCTCTATTTTGAATGGGAATCTGCACTGGTTGCCGATGGGGGAGCGGCCCAATATGAAGTTGTTTTTGATAAAGTAAATGGCGATTTCAGCAAGCCACTATATACCGTTACTTCGGACAATAACGGAAATTCAAACGGCGCGAATATCAGTCACAAAATATTGAATCAGGTGGCGGCCAAAGCTGGGATAGAACCTGGCGCAAGTGGTGACATCAGTTGGTCCGTGTATTCCATACGGGGCATGAAACGTGTGCTGAGTAAAGTGAAAAAAAATCTGAATATCAAAATGCTGGAAGGGTTTGCAGATATTCCGGACGAATTGTTTATTACCGGTGAAGGTGCTGAGAACGGTACCGCCATTGCTCAGGCAATACCATTTAAGCTTGTAGGTAATGGTGAATATGAGGTTTTTACAAAATTGGAAGCCGGTAAAAAATATATCTTTACGGATCGCAAATCGGCGGATGGACGTGTATTCTATTCCGAAGATCAAACCAAGATAAAAGAAGAAGCGACCGGAAGCAATACCATTGCCAAGACTGCGGTGTATCGAATTCGAATTGATTTCAACGTTTCGACGATTACCTATGCTGAAATCAAAAGCATGGGTGTTTATTTCTCACCTTCAGGTGCGGTGGTACTGGATCTCCCTTATCAAGGCAAGGGTATCTGGTCGGCAACAGGTGTCATCAACTTTAAGCAGGAAAGCTGGGGGCGCGACCAACGCTATAAGTTCCAAATGGAAACGGTCAAGGCCGGAAAGGCAGAGACTGTACAATTAGGGACTCAGACGGGTACCGATAGCCCACCAAACAGCTCTTCCGCCCCAGCGTATTACTTTGTCCGTATATTACCTAATCTTTCGCAATGGGATGACAAATGGAAATTTGTGGATGCTGTAGATGGGCGTCCGACAAAAATTTCCATGATCTTACAAGGGGACAAAGATTATACACATGCCGTAGTTCCAAATTAAAAAGAGGAAATGATGAAGAAAATAGTGATAATTTCATCCATGCTGTTCTTACTGTTTGGGTGTACTAAAGTCGAGGATACCTACCTATACGACGATACGATTCAGGAATCTTGGACGGAGGTCGCTACGCAGGTGTCCGACAAAATGATCTCTGGTTTCTGGAATGAAGCGGGATATTTTAACAACGCCATCAACCAATCAGATCAGGGCTTTCAATACTGGCCCAATGCCCATGCGATGGACGTAGTTATTGATGCGTACCAACGGACGAAGGACGCTAAATACAGCGCCTATTTCAGTAAGTGGTTTGAGGGTGTCAGGGTTAAAAATGGCAACACTTACTATAATGTATTCTATGATGATATGGAGTGGAATGCTTTGACTATGCTGCGGCTATACGAGACGACTAAGGAGCAGAAATATCTCGATGCGGTACTACTTTTATGGACTGATATTTTGAAAGCCTGGAATGAGCAATATGCTGGTGGTGGATTGGCCTGGCGCAAGGATATGTTATACAGCAAGAACGCCTGTTCTAACGGACCCGCTAGCATTCTTGCGGCTAGACTTTATAATTTAACAAAAAATGAAAACTACCTGACATGGGCCAAAAAGATTTATGAATGGCAGAAAGCAACCTTGTATAACCCATCTTCAGGTGCTGTATACGATAATATCAATGGCGAGACAGATGCGGTTGATGTGACCACGTTAACCTATAATCAGGGAACTTTTCTTGGTACGGCTGTGGAGCTTTTTAAGATTACCAAAGATCCGATCTATCTGGTCGATGCGCAGAAAATTAGTTATTACACCATTACTCGCTGTATAGATGCGGGGAATAATATTTTGCGCGATGAAGGTAATGGTGACGGTGCGCTGTTTAAGGGTATATTTATCCGGTACTTTGTTGAATATTTGAACCTGGAGGGAATCGATGCAGGTTATCGCGCAAAGTTTGAGAAGTTTTTGGTTAACAACGGTAAAATTGCCTGGACCAAAGGAACCAGCCTGCCAACGCTACTATTTGGCTCTTCTTGGTCTCAGCCACCGATTGGTAACAGCGAAATTTCAGCTTATGCCAGTGCTGCCATGCTGTTTGAAGGGCTGGCACGCTATCAGATAAGGTCAAAATAACAGATTGGATACCTCGGAGCCATTAGATGAGCATTAGTTCCTGATGGCTTCATTAAACTAATAGATGCAGATGAAACAAATAAACCAGATAACGACGACATTACTTCTGACAGGATTATGCTATTTGACGACGCAGGCGCAAGTTAAAAAAGATCAATTCTCCGAACGCGCGCAAAAGACCCTAGATGTGGTCTATAACAAATATGGGGGCGCTGAAAATAAATTATTGATCGAAAAATATCCTTTTGATGAAAATTTTAAAGCAGATTATCTGAATAATAACGAACAAGCAGGGCAGCAGAAAAAATACGCCTATCTCTGGCCTTTCTCTGGCAGTTTCTCGGCCGTAAATGCATTGATGGAGCTGTCAAAGGATAAAGCCGACCATCAGAAAGTATTGGATCAAAAGGTACTGGTAGGACTCCGTGAATACAGAGATGAACAGCGTGTACCTGTGGGCTATGCGTCATATATCAATTCCGCACCAGCATCAGACCGTTTTTATGATGACAATATATGGTTGGGGATTGATTTTACTGATAGCTATATCCAGACCAAAAAGGCTGATTACCTCAAATATGCAAAAGAAATATGGGCTTTTGTGAAGAGTGGTGAAGATAACAAGCTTGGCGGTGGTATTTATTGGTGTGAGCAAAAGAAGGAATCCAAAAATACCTGTTCGAATGCTCCCGCAGCAGTGTTCGCGCTAAAACTATTTGAAGCAACCAACCAGAAGGATTATCTAAATGAAGGTCGACGGCTATATGAATGGACAAAAGCAGGTCTGCAAGATCCAGATGACAAGCTATATTGGGATAATATTCATCTTAATGGGAAGGTAGATAAAGCCAAATATTCCTATAATTCAGGCCAGATGTTGCAGGCTGCAGCCTTGCTTTATAAACTAACGAAGGAAAAAAAGTATCTGATGGATGCGCAGCAGCTGGCTGAAGCTTGTTTAAGCTATTTTTTTCAGACCAGAGATGGAATTGATTTTCCAGTATTAAAAAATAGCAATGTCTGGTTCCATGCTGTGATGATGCGGGGATATATCAGTTTGTTCGAACAGGATGGGAATAGAAAATACATGGACATTTTTGCGAAAAATCTTGATCTGGCATGGCATAAAATGCGCGATCAGGATGGGCTGTTTGATGCTGATTGGACATTGGAGAAACCAAAAAAATCCAAGTGGTTGTTGGATCAATGTGCTTTTGTGGAGATGTACGGCCGCTTAGCGAAATTCGGGTATTAGATTTTCTTTTATAGGTGATTTCAGTTTTGTTCCTGAACAAAAACAAATCATTACGTTTGATCATGTATGGATCATCACCTATTTAAGGCCACATTGTGCGATGTGGCCTTTTTTGTGCGTGATAAGATTATTTGCTATGGTTTTTATGAAAATGAAAGAATATTATTTTATAGCTTTGATTATTAAGGTTATATATATTGTTTCAAGTGAATGGGGAATATATAAACCTTACGGGGGCAACTTAACGATATCCATTAAATTAATCCATTATGAATTCGGAGATTTTAACATTGAAAAGGCAAGTTAGGGTACTGATAGGAGTATGTCTAGTCCTTTTTCTGGGAATTATAATAACTGTATTTATTGTGTTAAACGATGACAGAAGTGGCTCTGTTCTTGACGTCGAACGGATAAACATTCGGGAGGCCGATGGTACAATTAAAATGGTATTGAGTAATAAGGCTCGGCAGCATCCTGGAAGAATGATCGGAAAGGATCTCGAACCAAGGGAAAGAGAGGCTGGATTGATTTTCTTTAACCGCGATGGAGATGAATGTGGCGGACTTGTATACGATAATGACAAAGAGAGCGCTGGAATGGTTTATTCCATAGATAAATATCAGGATGATCAGATCATGCAGTTACAGTATATGGAGGATACCCAGACCAAGAAAAGGAAATATGGGCTTCAATTATGGAGTTATGGGAAAGAAGATGCCTTTGCGGAGCGACAAGATAGATATAAAGAGCTGACTACTTCAGGCGTAAAACAAGTACGAGATTCAGCAGTAACAATTATGCGTAATGAAGGTCTTCTCGCGACTGACCGTATGTTTTTAGGTAAAAACTATAAGGATGAGATCGGTTTATTTATACATGACAGTCAGGGAAGGCCTCGAATCCGCATTATGGTCGATAAAAATAATCAGGCAATTCTTGAAACTGTAGATACACTTGGAAATGTAACAGTGAAATCTGGTTTCCGAGAATAAATAGCTGATCTCCCGATTTCCACCGTCGACCGCGTTTTTCTGTTTGTTCATTCAAAACCCATCGCTTAGGAGCTTCTTTATTGCACTCGTAGGCTTGAGTGTTTTTGGGGTCTATTTAAACACTTGAAGTTATCGGCGGGGACTATATTACATATTTTTCATTGCTTGATATGAACTTTATCTTCAGTTTTCCTTGCCTATTGCTTGCTATAAAAGTCATAAGTAGCTTTTGCAATGTCGGCGATAATTTTCTCGTTTGCATCGAAATTTTCCTTTGATTCACTCACAAAAACGCTAATAATAAAATGCTCACCATTTGGTAAAAAGACAAGACCAATGTTGTTTACAGCTGCAGTAATACCCGTTGTTTTATTTGTTCCGGACCAACCGGTTTTATGAGCCACAATTGTTCCTTTCGGTAATTGTCCTTTTATTCGATTTGCCCCAGTTGTTGTTTCTATATTAGTTTTCCAAAAAAAATCATAACTGCTTTTTGAAAGTAAATTGTTCTTGTTCTCATAAAACATTTTTATCGTCTCACTTGCAGCTTTTGGAGTAGTCCAGTTTTGAAACATATTTTCCCACTTGGCCTGCATATCTTCTTCATTAAATGTGATTTGTATTTCTTTGATATTGTTCTTCTTGAAATAATCTTCAACAGTCTTAGGCGTTCCGATCAGTCGTATCAGCACATCGCAAGCGGTATTGTCGCTATGGGAAACAGCATATTGAATTAATTTTTCAATTGTAAAACTTCCACCATTGGGATTTTCATCTCTCAGTGGACTCCAAAAATCTGCTGGTAGAAGTTCATCCTTACCTATCTCTATTTTTTTATCCAAAGAAAGGTTTCCTTTGTCAATTTCGGACAGTACGGCTAATGCAATATGGAATTTAAAAACACTTTGCATTGGAAATCGCCGATCTCCGTTTAAGGAGATGGTGTCCTGACCATTATTTCCGATGATTGAAACACCAACAATTGCATCTTTATCTGAAACGATTTGAGCTATTCTATTCCGTAATAAATCTGTCTTTTTATTCGATGTATAGCAACTTACCAATAATAAGAATAAAGGTGCCAATTGTAATAGTCTTCTCATGATCGTTTGTATTTACATTTTACTAACTAAGCTTTTACAAGTCAGTTGAATGATTCTTGATAACTCTAAATTATCAAAAAAATGACATACCCCGAGTAAATAGTATGTTTAATTAAGATTAGATGATAAGGCGTGGTTTTTTATTTGTACAGTAATTATTCAGGAATAAGTACATTGCTGTTTTTAGGATAAATGTTATTTTCGTATAAATGAAAGCAACATGAGTATAGCATTGATATTGAATAGTGGTCGGGCTGAAGAATGGAAGTTCGAAATCAATAAACATTTACCCAAAATAAAAGTTGAGATCTATCCTGAGATTGAGAATTATGATGAGGTCGAGTTTGCACTTTGTTGGAAGCCTGAGGCAGAATATTATACTCATTTTCCCAATTTAAAAGTTATACAATCTGGAGGTGCTGGGATAGATCATTTATTTCCTAAATCAATACCTTCACATATCCATACCTGCAGGATTGTAGATCCCATGTTAAAAAGCGATATGTTTGAGCATGTTTTGACATGTTTGATGCATTCGATGAAGAATTTTTCGGCTTATGCAACAGAAAAAGCGAAAAAACATTGGCAGCCCCTGGTATATAAATCTATTGGTCAAACTTGTGTAACGATTTTAGGATTGGGTGAAATCGGTGGTTATGTAGCTGAAAGGTTAGCCCAGTTGGGTTTCAAGGTAAACGGGTGGTCGAATTCAGCTAAAAATCTAAAAGGGGTAAACTCTTTTACGGGGATTGCGGAACTAAGCTTGGCTGTTGAGCATACGGATTTTATTGTGAATGTTTTGCCATTGACTGATGCGACAAGAGGAATTCTAAATCATGATCTTTTCAATTTATGTCCCAAGGGAACAGTTCTACTTAACGTTGGTAGAGGCGAACATCTTGTTGATGAAGATTTATTAGAAGCAATCGCTGAGAAGCAAATTGCTAACGCCTACCTCGATGTATTTCATCAAGAACCATTGCTTCGAGATCATCCGTTCTGGAATTGCAGTTCTATTTTTATAACTCCACATGTTGCGAGTAGGACAAACATTAGTTCTTCGGTCCTGCAGGTAGTGGATAATTATAGAAGAATGACTGAAGGGCGACCTTTACTCAACGAAGTTTCTTTGGCAAAAGGTTATTAAAAGTTTGAGCTATGTTTGGAGCGCTCACCGCCCCATTTTCGCTATTCACCGAGTTTTCCGTAATGTTAGTCTAAAGGCTGTACGCTATGGGCCTATTGTGTTGTAGTTTTGATTCAGAATCTACAAGGAAATAATGCAACAATATCAATATCCTTGCGACAATAAGAAAAGAAACTAAAAAACTAACAATATAAAATAATGACATTATGAACTCATTAGTAAAAACATTCGCAGCAGCAGCCTTGATCGCAGTATCCGCTTTTTCTATGGCAGCTGAAGGACCAGGTTCAAAATCAACAAAAGCAAACGTTAACCTTTCAACTGGAGACTTCGCCCTAGAACACTATGTTGCGGTCACTACCGAAGGAGAGTCGGCAGGAGTAGAGCAATTATTTGCAGAAGATTTCAGCCAAAAGGTTCAATCTTCTTCCAATGGGGGAACACATAGCCGTGAAGAAGTCGTTAAATATTTGAAAAAACAAAAAGGTGAGAAGCTAAACTGTACAGTAACTAGCGATATCATCGAAGAATCAGCGGATTTTATGGTAGCCAAGGTCACTTTAGCTTTTGAAGAATTCACGAAGACTGATCTTGTGACTTTGGTACGTGAAGGTAACAGTTGGAAAGTGTCCAAATCTATCAATTCTTATAAATAAGAAGCCATCTCAAGTAAATATATAAGTTGTAAGCCACATCTCACGATGTGGCTTTGTGGTATCTTGGGAAGATTGCTAAAAGTCAATGTAAGCATGATACAAGTTTGTAGAAGTTATTGCCTACGCTTTTGATTCATCCGGTATTGAAATCGGAGCATGAAGATCTCAGGAAACAGTATTGTTGTCCTTGTATTTTATTAGATTTTCATTTAAAAGTTTCAAAAGCTCTTTATGGCTTATATTCATATTGCCATTGCTAACGCTATAAGGTGAACCATAACTCATATTAAACTGCATCATTTTCTTTTTAATCTTATTAGACTCCTGTTGTATTATTGCATCACTATTTTTTATCAGTATAATAATAATTGGGTTTGAATAGATCGAAATTTCTTTAAACCCAGTAATATCTTGCCATAAGATAAATGTTTTGTATTTATCACCGATATCCAGTCCCTGATCTGTAATCTCAAGCAAGAGATGGTTTGCGAGCAGATACCGGAGCATTCACCAAATAGTAAATCTCTTGTTAGACTCTTAATATGCTGTACGTATGCGGACAATATGCATATAAACTGTTCGCATGCGTACATCTCTTTTTAAGAAAAGATCTTAAAAAGGCTATTGTAGCGCTTAGGAGGCATAAATGGCTTCATTGTGGTGACTGGTATAGTATTTGGTATGCGGTTGATAAAACGGATTCTAAATGCTTTATGTACTCTTTACCTTTTATTTCTGCCATTCACCGAGTTTCACTGATCATTGGCCTAACGTTCATAGGTTAAATGGATATTGAATCGGATTTTTAGATCAACGAGTAAGAATATATATCATGCATGAGCATAGATGAAAAAGCTCATGATAGCTTCATCGCAAATGGATGAAAAATGAAAACAACGAAATAAAGGCATTATGAAAAGATTAGTAAAAACATTAACAGCAGCAGCCTTACTGGCTGTATCCACATGCATAATGGCAGCTGTGGGACCGGGCTCTAAATCAGAAAAAGTAGCCGTTAACCTTTCTACGGCAGACTTCGCCTTGGAGCATTATGTTGCGGTAACGACAAAAGGAGAATCAGTGGGTGTGGAGCAGTTGTTTGCCGAAGATTTCAGCCAAAAGATCCAGGCTTCCAATATATCGACCTACGGACGCAATGCTGTGATCAAATCTTTGAAAAAACAAAAGGGAGAAATCCTGAACTGTAAAGTGAATATCAAGATCGTCGAAAAATCGGCAGATTATATGATTGCAAAAATAGCACTAAAATTTGACAACTTCAGCATGACTGATCTTGTGACTTTGGTACGTGAAGGTAATGACTGGAAAGTGTCGAAATCGATCAATTCGTATAAATAAGAGCATCTCAAGTAAATATATATGTTGTAGAGCCACATTGAAAGATGTGGCTTTTACTTTTATTGCATCAACTTCCTTCGAGCGGTCAATAATGAGTGAGTTCTAATAAAAAATTAAAAATTATAGTCTATTCCAAAGCTTATGTATCGGGGCAAGAGCCGGTATTCGGTGGTGGAACGCGAGATTTCTGTAAGCAGCGCGTTTTTGAAAGAACGGGTGTTGAATATGTTTTTAGCTGTTATGTCAAAACGGGTTTTGTATTTTTTGAGATCGTAAAATACTGAAAAATCAAAAAAATAATAAGTTTGGGCTTTTTGTTGGGGTATGGCTCCAAAGCGATAGGATTCATTCTTGAGGCTGAACTGCAGATTGTCGCCAAAGCGCAAAAAGAGATTCAAAAAAGCCTGGCCATTGGTCAGGGTATTTGTGCTGCCTTCCGAGCGGTAGCTGTTGGTTTGCAGAAGATATCCTGTATATATATTAAAGCTGGATTTCCAGGAACTTCTGAACGAAAGCCCATAGTCGTATCTATTTGTGTGGATTTGCCTGCGTCCTAGGCCGGCCACCAATGTTTCGTAATCGGCCGTATTAAAGCCCACATCCAGGCGAATATTTCCGTTTAAGAGTTTTAGATAATAATTTAGTTCTCCTTTATAGTGGGTAAGTGTTTTGTCTTTGAGCAAGCGCTGTTGTACGAGGTTAAAATTGGGGTTGAGGTCGCTTTCCGTTCCAATATAGTCAAACAGGATCTGATGCCCGATTTGTATGTTGGCAAAAAAACGGTCGCTCATATTACCATAGGTGTACAGGAGTGTTCCGCCCGAACTGCTCAAGGTAGCTATGTTATCCATTCCTTTTACAAAATTGCGTACACCGGTAGTATAGTAATTGGGTATCAGGTCGGTAAGTTTGGTGTTCTGCTGTTGGAAAAACAAATCAGTTTCCAGCCGTCCTTTGTGGTGTACGGCCCATTTGGCTGATAAGCCGGGCGAGAGCTGTAGGTTGTTTTTGCGTTTTTGCATCTCAAAATTAACCAGCCCGCTGTGTACCACGCCTAATTGTAGGCGGGGAGTCACTTCCCAGCTGCGGTGTTTTACCGTGTATTTAGAAATAAGATTAGTCTGAAACAAGCGGAGAATCATCTCATTGGCAAATTCTGGTGGGTATACTACTGTTTTGTGCTCCGCTTCGGGGCCAGGCAGTAGCCGCAATTGGCTGTTGAGCGCTTGCTGTTGATAGGTTGAGCTCAATCCCAGCTCGAAAAAATTGCCGTTTTGTTGTCGGCTTACATAATGCGCAGTAGCCCCAAGATAGCGCAGGTTGTTATCTATATGCTGTTGTACCTCGCTCACCGAGTTGGGACCGAAGAGGTCTTCGTAATAATATTGATTGATGCTGTAATCGACCGGCGACTGCTGATTGATGAAGCGGATTGAGCTGACCAGTGCTTTCCGTTCTGACAGCTTGTAGCTGTACGTGAGGTTGTGGTTGGTGAGGTAGCCTTTGTTTTTGGTGGTTTCTAAGCTGGCTACGCTATTAAAAAGCAGCGCGCCCATCTCGTTGTTGTTCAGAGACCCCAGCGTACCAGTATAGTTCAATGTGGTATGGGGGTTGGGTTCGTACTGCAATTCCAGTTTGGTAAAATAATTGTCGATTTTGCGCGTAAATTCATAGTTTTCGGTGGTGGTAAATTGAATGTCTTCTAGGGTATAATTCTGCACGGTATTGCGGTAAAACGATTTCTTTGTGGGGTTGGCAAAACCCAGCCATTTGATTTTGAATGCAGCTCTCGGATTTAAAATGGTATTTAATGAGATGAGCTTGTCGTTATTGAAATTCGTGCGCCGATAATCGAAGTTGGGCAGGTTGGGCGTATTGTCAATAAGGGTAGGCGTGCTTACATCCACGCCAATTTGCCCGGGTTCGTTGGCCGATCCGGACTGTATAAGGTGGTTGATGCTGCTTACGGCATCATAGCCATTGTTGTTGGCGCTGGCCAGGAGGTAATATTTGTTGCGCTTGCCAAAATTCATGAGGTTGGCGCTGGCTTGATAATACTTTGGGCCAATTGGTGAGCCCTGCAGTCCCACTGAACCCAGCCACTGGTTTTTGCTATCCGCTTTGAGTTGCAGGTTAAGGGCTACCTTGTCCGAGTTTTCGATACCTTTTAATTGTTTGTTGTTGGAATAGTGCTGCAGTACCTGAATTTTTTCCAGCGGCTGCACGCTCATATTTTGCGTAAGCAGGCGGTAACCCTTCTCAAAAAAATCGTCACCTTCGATCATGACCTTTTCCACTTCTTTGTTGCCAATCTTGATGCTGCCATCAGTACCTACGTTAATCCCTGGAATTTTGCGCAGCAAATCTTCCACGTTGCGCTCATCGCCCTGTAAAAAAGAGCTTACCGCCAGTTCAAGAGTATCCCGGCCCCGTAGATAAGGCTGTTTGGAGTGTACAATGACCTCTTGTAACCGTTGAACACCACCGGGTTGCATTTGCGCATCAATAAGGGTGTCGGCTTGGGTAGGCGCAATAGCTAGGCTAAGCGGTTCAGAGCCAAGTGATTTAAACTGCAAAATGAATTTTCCGCTTTGTGCGGTTTGCAAGCGGTAATTTCCCTGGCCATCACTAAAGGTGTAGGTCAGCATTCGGGAATCGGTCGCAAGGCGCAAATCAATGCGCACACCGCCCAAAGCTTCACCTTTGACGCTGACTTTGCCATGTATAGTGACTTGTGCCTGTGCAAATAAGGGCAACAGGCATAGCCCAAGCCATCCTGTTAAATGCTTAATTTTTTTCCCACTCATATACTTGCTCTACACTGCCACGAATTTTTTTATGTTCTACGTTTACACCATCCATCATCGGCATTTTACTCATCATTATGCGCATCTGCTCTTCGTTTTCGAGATCATCTTTTTTTATGTAGCTCTCCAGGCTGAGTTTGGGCAGCCCATTTATGTATTTTTCGTTAACGGGTACATCGCCTGTGTAAGGATATTCAATTTCCTTAAGCAACCAATAGTGCGGGTTGGCCCCTTCGTTGTATAACATGACGATAAGACCGGGCAGGCCACCAAATTTGTATGGCCCGGCGGGTACCGGAATATCGTTGGTATAGTAGGCCACTAGGGTCGTACCCCGGTAAGTGGCGGTAGCCTTGTGACATATGTGTTTGCCCAGCGTATCTACATCGGTGTAGTTAGTATTCCAGATTAAGGTCGGAAACTCGTCGCTAACGAAGTAGTTCTTGCCTTTGAGCGAGCGGGTTTCGACCAGTTGGGGCGCATTGTTTTTTTGGATAACGATGTTTCGGTAGACTTTGCCCATATCTAGCGTCACCGACATGCTACCGCTTACCTCTTCATCGTTGTCATTTTCAGTGGATTGCGGCTTGGGTTGGGTCAGCGAATCGCGAATGGAGGTTTTTATCCCGTCCTGAAAATAAACCTCTTCCCGAAAAGTAGCCATGGGCGATGGCAGGTATTGGTAAACCGCCTTTAGCTTTTGTCCATGGGAAACCGTTGTGGCCAGTGACAATAGAAAGAATAAAAAGTATTTGTTCATGATCGTTGGATTTGGAAAAGCGAGGCCTGGGCCCCGCTTAAATTTTCGCATTTGTAATTAGAATGAAATATATTCTCAGACTATATTCCTAGTTCGCCATGAGCAAGCATATGTCTGTAAACCGCTTTGCAAGTGCTGAAGAATCCTGAACAAGAATTTTCTACGTAGGTCTGCGAAGTGAAGGTGTCAATCACTTGGCCACTACTATTGTAGACATTTAGCGTGTAAACACATTTTGTCAACATAGCTTTGCTTTCCTTTGCCGCTTCAGTAGCTTTAACTGGGGCATTGCTTTTGGCTAGCTTTTCAGTGGTTGTTTTTACATTTGCATTTTCTTTTGGTGCTTTTGCGTCCGTGCCGGCAAAGGCCGCAGTTGATAGCGCAGCTATGGCTACCAAACTCATTACTAATTTTTTCATTTTTTTAAGTTTTTTTGTTTAACCATACATGCCTTTGGGGCATGTTTTAATTCTCTAGTAATAAAAGTAGGGCAAGGAAATGAAATGATTTCGACCGTTTGGTATTCGTAAGGGCTGGTCTATTATTCGCCCTGACTTATTCGATTTTTAGTTTTGCATACTTGGTGACACCTTTTGCTTATTGGGAGAAGGCCATACAGCAAGCAAAAGCAGAGTGGACTGATATTTATAAAATCCGGATGGCTATCGGGCCTAAAAACAACGGTAAAAGTGATGGCGAATGGGATTAGGAGAGGTGAATATCCCTGGTGATAGGCAAATTCTGGAAAGATTTAAGCATCATGCAAAACAAAAGTAGGGCATAAGCCCCGCTTTTGTTTTTATAATATGTGTTACACAAGGAACTATACCAGTTTCCAACCCAATCAAGCATTGCTGCAAAGAAATTAGCACAACCCCTAGCTGAATACGTATAATCTGTGTAGACTGCGCTACCCAATAACACACCATCACAGCTGTAAATACTTACTTTGAAATTATAGTGGGCGAATGCCTCCGCAGTCGCTTCTGTGGATTCCTTGGTAACACGAACTGTATTGTTGGCAAGGCTGTGGGTAGTTGTTCTCACACTTGAATTTTCTTTAGGAGATTCTGCAGCCTTACCAGCAAAGGTCGCAGTTGATAGCACAGCATCAGCTATCATACTCATCAATATTTTTTTATTGTTTTAAGTTTTTTGTTTAACCATATAAGCCTCTTGGAGCATGTTCTAATTCTGTGGTAAATAAAGTAAGGGCAGAGAAATGAACTGACATAAAAGATTAGTATTAGTTGGGGATGATTTATTATTCGCAAGTGGCTTTTTTATGTCAAAAGGGCCTGATTTTCATCAGACCCTTTCTCTTAGCGTTTACTTTTACAGCAATTTTTATGTTTCCTATCGTTTCCTCTTTTATGTTTCGTCATCCAACGTTTTTTTGTACCATTGGATTCTCACTGTACGACGCCAATTTTTATGTTGGTTCTTTCTTTCGAAAGGTAGCAAATGCCGTTTTGTATAATAAGAACAAGAGCTGATTTGAAATAGTTTTATTGGAGTAAATTATTTTTGATCACCTGAGTTGGTTTATCTCTACCATTAAATCATTTTTTTTATTTCTGTAAGCTGAGCATTATTCATCATGAGTTTATCTAAACATTTCAGCAAGGAAATATACCTTGTTTTCTTGCCTTAAGATAAGTGTTTAAAGGTTCTTAATCTATAATTTTATGCTAGTCAATAATTGTTAGGAAGTAATAAAGCATTTATAGCCCAAAAATTATACACAAAACTAAACTAATTATGAGAAAAATCATTGTTTTAAACTGGGTATCGATTGATGGTTTTATCGCAGGTATTCATGGGGAAACAGATTGGTTTCCCTGGGATAGCGAAATCGAGGATTTTTATGAACAGCGGCAGAATAAAGCCGATACCATTATTTATGGCAGGGAGACCTATGAAGTAATGTCTCAATACTGGTCCGATGAGACTCTGACAGCATCGGATCGGCCATCGTTTATTAACTTCATGAACAATACAGCAAAGATTGTTTTTTCAAAATCGCTTGCCAAGGCCGACTGGAACAATACAAAAATTGTTAGGGAGGTCAATAAACACGATATCGAGCAATTGAAGCGTGGTCTGGATGGTGATATTCTTATTTACGGAAGTGGTACTATTGTCTCTCAACTCGCAAAGCTAGGTTTAATAGATGAATATGCATTAATGCTATATCCGATTGTTTTGGGATCGGGAAGGCCATTATTCCCCAATATATCAGATCGGATCAAACTCGATTTAATCAGTACGAGGTGCTATTCGTGTGGCAGTATTTTGCATATTTACCGTCCTTATAATACTATTACAATCAAAAATTCTTGTTAAATTAGAATTTCATTCACCTCTAAACCTCAAATCTAATTTCATTAACGAATGAGAAGAACTCGACTTTAAAGTCGGTTAAACGTTATATTTCTTTACCCTTTTATTCCCACCATTCACCGAGTTTTCCAGTTTATTAAATAAATGTTGTAAAGCCAGCTCGGGAGATGTGGCTTTTTTACATCAAAAGGGCCTGATGTTATTCAGACCCTTTCTGTTAGCGTTTACTTGTACAGTAATTTTTATGTTTCCTATCGTTTCCTCTTTTATGTTTCGTCATCCAACGTTTTTTAGTACCATTGGATTCTCACTGTACGACGCCAATTTTTATGTCGGTCCTTTCAAAAGAAAGGTAGCTAATAGCCGCTTTGTATAATAAGAACGATAGTCGATTGGAAATAGTTTTTATTGGAGTAAAATATTTTTTGATAAATTGAGGTTGATTATTAAAATAAACAATCCATTCGTTGGCTTCTATCACCGATAAGTACAAGGCCGTTTAACGGAAGTCCTCTATTTTCATGATGGACTATCATTATTATATTTTAATGGAGTAATCTTTGAAGTTACATATTTTCACCACGAATTGGAAGCGCTTTCATCAACTATATCAAGCAGTTTTTAAAGCTAGCTAACCCAGACTTTCAACTCAAAAATAGAATTCAGCTTCACTTTACAAATATGGCTATTGAATTAATAACCTTTTAATTATCGCGCTAAAAATAATACGATATTACTTCTTCTTAAAACATGGAATGAGTTATACTTCTTTTTACCTATAATAATGTTAGGTAATTTGGAATTTTATATGCAATGAACAATTTTTAACCAGCATTATTTATATAAAATAATGCTGGTTAAACAAGGAAGAGTTCAACTGGTAATTAGATTATTAATAATTTTATTAAGCGAAACAACGTGTTGATCAGTCGACGAAGTGTAAACTGTCATCAGGCAGACGACGTTTCTACAGAGAGTCGGTCACCTTTTGTCAGTATCTGGAAGAGAGTACATGAAAAAGCATCGTTCTTTATTTGATCAGTTTCCTAAAAGTTGACTTTTCATTTTCACAAATGCTACAACAATATGTCGCAGGCAGATTTTCAAATAGTGTTCCTGCGGCGACATCCTGTGTACTATCTCCCCAGATGGGATCATATATTGTCTGACATGCTGGACATTGATAAGTGACCCTGATCAGATCGGATTTTTCTGTTGTAGCCTGCGTAGAAATATGATGTAGTTCTTGGACCACTGCTCTACCTCGAAGTTGATAAAATTCTTCACACAGTGCCAAAATCACACTTATAAGTTCTGCTCGTTCCACGCGTGTTTGATAAGTGACAAAGTCTCTTGAATTAGGGTTAAAATCTTGCGTGTGTTGCACCTGAAACCAAGATTTATCTCCTTTAGAGTCGATGAAACGCAAAATTACAGATCCCCAGATCCCACTCTTTGGTTGCATTTTAATACCAAAACAAAGTTTGTACGTGCGGATATCCAACCAGTTCATATGGTGCACCAATTCCTGCTTAAGCGCCAATGCAATGGGATCAAAATCTTCCGTCATCCAATTGAGTTCGTTTAGGGCATGCCGCAGGTTGATTCGATGTCGATCTAGCACAATATCCCAATCAGGTCTTGTTGTAGGTTGAATATCTTTAATAACAATTGATTTCCAAGGCGTAGTGTATAATTGGCCGATCCTGTGTCGCAGACAGAGATTACATATGTCGCGTAAAAAAGCGGTCGAAAAGGTTTCGGAACGCCGGTATACACCCAGCCATAGTCTATCTTGGTAGGTGTTAAATCCCTCATAATAGGGGAGCTTAAAAGCGGGTTCCATAAATGGCTGTTCTGTCGGCTGGAAAAGAAATTTTCCTGAGGCAATAGCTGACGCTTCTAACTTTTGTCCCAACTGTTGTGCTTCGCGTGATGTTGCAACCAGCGAACCGATCATCATTGGCTCCAAAAACAGAGTTAGTCTCGCAATATCGTCTGTGTTTACAAGAGTGGACCAGGTGTAAAATAAGTTGCTTTTGGGAAATCGGAGCTGCAGGTACCAATAATTACTAAATTCCGAAGTGATGAAATTTAGATTTCCAGTATAATAAGGTACCAAGGATTGAGTGCAGTCCACAACATTCACTTTCAACTGGGGATTGAATTCGAAACTGTCCAAAACATCTTTATATACGCCTTCACGTATCCATGCTCCCTGATTAAAAAGCCCATCGGCTACATATGAACTCACAATGTTTGGATATATATCCTGACCAATTTCGTAAGCAAACTCCTGATTGATCAGTATATATTCTAATTCTTCAAGTTGCGTATCGTTTACCCTAAAATATAGTTGCTGTCTACTGCCAAATTTGACTTCCGTAATACCCATCTCTTCCAAAGGAATCAATAAGTTGACGAGTTCTCCTGGAGAGATTGCACCTCCTGAGAGGTTAACCTTGATAAACTGTCCTTTTTTCATCGTTTTACTTTGCATAGGATGTTACCTCCTTATCCTTTTCTGCAGCGTAGTTTTCTAGAATACGCTTAACTTCGGGTTTGCAGGATCCACAACCTGTCCCAGCTCCGGTGGATGTACATAACTCCTGAAGATCGGTGCATCCATCGCTAATACATCGTTGCAGGTTTCCCTCTCCAACTTGGCAGCATGAACATACCAATCGCCCAACAACAGCTTCTCTGGCGGTTCCGCTTCGTAGTAATTGTAGTCGTTTTTCACTTAATTCGATCCTGTTTGCGATCAAGTTTTTAAACTCAGAAAATTCGTTCTTGTCACCGATCAAAATGGCACCTACAAGTCTGTCCTGATAGATAATACATTTTTTGTAATAGCGCTTGGCCTTGTCGATAAAAATAATCTCTTCATAGTCCTCATTAGGCGTTTCTGTAAGACCGATGCTACAGAGGTCAAAACCTTGTATTTTGATAATATTCATAAACAGGCTTCCCTTATAGTGGCTGCTGATATCCCCCTGATGATATTGTGCGACTATCCCGGCCTGTTCTTCGGCGGCAGCGGTGATACCGTAAAGTGTCCCTTCAAATTCTGCAATCTCACCGATAGCATAAATAGCGGGGTCGCTAGTTTTCATATGATTATCCACGACTACACCCCGTTGGCACAGTAAGTCGGCATCCTTTGCTAATTCGATATTAGGCGTAGTACCTATCGCTAGGATTAGGGCGTCGCATTTGATCTGTCTTCCACTCTTTAATTCGATCTTTGTCAGTTTATTACGGCCACAGTATAGTTGAACTTCATCGTTATAGAATATATCGCAGCCGAGGTCTATCATTTCTTCATGAAGCAGTTGACTTCCAAGTGGATCCAGCTGACGATTCAAAAAACGCGAAACACGTTGAATGATGGTAATTTTTGTCCCATTTTCACGGAGTGAAGCTGCCATTTCCAGTCCTAATAATCCTCCGCCTACAATAACGACATGTGCCTGTTGAGGAAGGTATCGCTTCAATAGGTCTGCGTCAGTCCGACGCCGCATCGTAAAAATACCAGGCAGCTTCGGTACATGCTTTGGCAGGCTGGGACGGCTGCCTGTCGCGAGAATTAAGATATCATAATATGTTTTAATACCTCGAGAATCCCGGACATATTTGTTGATTCGGTCGATTGCAGTAATCTGGACACCCCGTATATGTTGTATATCGAGTAAAGCCTCCTCTTCGTCTTTCATTTTAACTAATTGCTCCCATTGAAGCTCGCCACTAACATAATGTGGTAGCATGACACGATTATAAAAAGGTAGATCCTCATTACTGAAAATGATAATTTCATCGGTTTTGTTTAGTTCCCGAAAGGAGCGGACAAAACCATGTGCTCCGGCACCGGCACCAACAATTACAATACGTTCCTTGCTCTTCACATGAGGTTCGACACGTACTGCGCAAAATTTAAAGTCAGGCTCCTTCGAAATAGGATCCACTAAATCGTTGGTCAGATTATTAGCCCTATGGAGATCAGATCCCAATATCTTACCCCAATGCATCGGTAGAAATACGACTCCAGGTTTAATCGTCTTGCTGACCCGTGTCCTGACACGAACATCACCTCGTAGAGAATAAACATTTGCCAATTGTCCGTCAATCAAGTTCAGTGCTGTAGCATCTGTTGGATGTATTTCCAAAAATGCAGTCTGAATATGTTGATTCAACTTACTTACCTTGCCTGTTTTCGACATGGTATGCCATTGGTCACGGATTCGTCCGGTTGTCAGGATAAGCGGAAAATTTTGGTCAGGCAGTTCACTGTGATGCTGATCAGGAGGGCTATGCAATTGCGCCCGCCCACTTAGCGTAAGGAATTTGTTATCCTGAAAAAGTCGTGGAGTACCTTTTCTCTTTGACAGATCAAAAGGCCATTGCACTGTATTTAGATTGTCAATAAGTTTATAATCCAATCCAGCAATGTCAATACTTGTCCCAGCCGTTAACTGGGCATGTTCTTTATAGATATCCTGTGGTGTAGGATATGAAAAACCTTTAAAACCCATTTTTTGTGCAAACCTTGAAAAGATTTCTGTATCTGGAAGGGCTTCACCTGGAGGGTCGATAGCTTTATGCAGGTGACTGATCCTCCGTTCTGAATTCGTCATTGTGCCTTCTTTTTCAGCCCATCCAGCTGCAGGAAGAATAATATCTGCAAAGTCTAGGGTCTGGGGCTTATTGGATATCTCCTGAACTACAACGAATTTAGCCATTTGCAATGCTTTTTCCACCAACCGTATGTTTGGAAGGCTAGTGAGTGGATTGGTACAAAGAATCCAAATTGCCTTCAATCGTCCGTCGGCTAAGGCTTCAAACATTTCGGTAGCTGTGAGCCCCGGTTTGTTACTCAAAGTAGTCCCTGACCAGAATTGTTGGATTTCATCGCGATGTGTTTTATTATCCATATCACGGTGAGCGGGCAGTAGATTGGCAAGCCCTCCAACTTCTCTTCCGCCCATAGCATTGGGCTGTCCAGTTAGTGAAAAAGGACCACTTCCCGGTTTCCCGATTTTCCCTGTAATCAAGCTGAGGTCAATTAGGCTCAGGTTTTTGTTAACTCCCACTACACTCTGATTCAGCCCCATTGTCCACATACTCAGAAGGCTTTTGGATTCGCCAATATAGCTGGCTGCGCGTTCAATGTCTTCCACCGGGACACCACATATCGCGGCGGACTCCAATAATGTACGTTCGAATACCCGTTTTTTGTAAATCTCATATCCTTCGGTATGATTGTTTATAAAATCAAGGTCTATATCTCCTTGTTCTATAAGCAATCTTCCCAGTGCATAATTGAGCGTAATGTCTGTCCCCGGATTAATCTGCAAATGCAGGTCAGCCAATGCGCAGGTATCAGTAACACGAGGGTCGATAACAATAATTTTGGTTGCTGGATTTTTAGCTTTGTGCGCCTCTACACGTCGCCAAAGGATCGGATGGCATCAGGCGGGATTGGCACCTGCGACCAAAAAGCAATCAGCAATCTCGATATCGTCGTAGCATATCGGTACACTATCTTCACCCAACGCTTTTTTATATGCTGCCACAGCGCTGCTCATACAAAGACGTGAATTGGTGTCAATATTGTTCGTGCCAATAAACCCCTTGACTAGTTTATTGAGAATGTAATATTCCTCTGTAAGGCATTGTCCAGAAGCATAAAACGCCACAGAATCAGGACCGTATTTTGCAATTAACGTGCGCAAGACCGCTGCTGCGCGATCCAACGCTTCATCCCATGAAACACGTTGCAACGGACTGGATCTGTGGTGCCTCATCTGTGGATAGAGAAGCCTGTCTGAGCGATCATTGACTGTATATTGCAAATTCATGCCTTTGCTACATAATTTACCTTGATTGACGGGGTGTTCGTTATCGCCGATAACGGAAATCATCTTATTTTTTTCGACCGATATCTTCACGCCACACCCCACACCACAGTAGCAGCAGGTACTTTTATATAGATTGTTAGACTCTTTATTCATAGTGAAAGGATGCTAATTCTAGACTTCTAATGACACATTTTGAACGACAGTTTCAATTCGAGGATGAAAACGCACGAGGAGGACAGTGAAACCTATAAGAAAAACACCTATACCGATATACTGAAAGGCATCAGCATAACTGAGCGTTTCAGATTTAAAAAGAAATCCGACTAACATGGCTCCAATATTTCCTCCGGCACCGACGATTCCGCTCACACTGCCAATGTTATCTTTATTAATGAAGGGGACGATACCGTATGTACAGCCATTTGCCATTTTAAGGAAGAGTGCAAAAAGCAACATTGTAATAATAGCAAGAAGCAATGTGTTGGAAGCGGCGAACAGACTTATGCCGATTCCTTCCAAGATCAACAGTATACCGAGAATTATACCCTTACCTTTAATACCATAACTTTTCCCTACTTTATCACTTACAATACCGCCAAGTGCACGGGCGAATAGATTCATACCGCCAAAGATACTGGCTAGGGCTCCGGCCAGGATAATCCCTGTATCAAAACGATCCATAAAGAAAGTAGCGGCGACGTTGTCAACCGTGATCTCTATCCCGAAACAAGCTGCATAGGCGAGTGTGAGGATCCAGACACGATAGTCTTTTAACGCGAGCAAAAATGAACCATTCTTCTTTTTATTGATTCTCCCGTCCCCGGACAGTTTTTTGAAATTGCCTTGTGGCGTATCTTGCGTATACTTATAATAGATGTACGCCATAATGAGTAGGATAATACCGGGAACAACCATTGCGATCCTCCAAGAATCCAATTGACTAACGAAGCCCATGCCGACGAATGCTGCAGCAATGAGTGGCATGACCAAATTAGTAACCCCTCCGCCAAGGTTGCCCCAGCCACCAGTTACAGCATTGGCCGTACCAATAATGTTGGGGGCAAACATCATTGAAGTATGGAACTGCGTAATCACAAAAGAAGCACCGATGATACCGATGAAAAAACGAAATAACAAAAAAGACTCATAACTATTACTCAATCCGATAAGTAAAACAGGAACCGAACCTGCAACCAACAGAATAGTGTAGGAGATCCGTGGCCCTAGCGTATCACACATCTTCCCGATAAATAATCGCGCAATAATTGTTGCTGAAACAGAAGCGATAATGATATTTCCGACTTCACTTTTAGTCAATCCGAGCTGTTCTCTAACCAGCGGCATAAGCGGGGCGACGCCGAACCAGCCAAAGAAACAGAAGAAAAAAGTGATCCATGTAATGTGAAAAGTACGCATCTGTACGCCTTTAAAAGATAAAATACTAAGCTTTTGGAGAGGTTGTTCTTGTGGATTCATGAGTAATAGGTGTTTGGTTGATGATTGAAATAGTTATCAAATGTTCATATTGTTTTTTTTGTTATCGTTTACGATATGTTTTTCAATGAATTTTGTAAAAGTGTTTAATTTGTTGTTGTTTAATGGGTGTGTAAAAAGTAAGTTTATTTTTTAAAGGAGCTGTTTAACTCATATTTGTTTGAAGACTACCGGGATTTGAACATGCCGTTGCGATCGATACCGACTGTGTGATTTTGTTTGTCGTGCCCGGAAGAGTCGATGATCCTGAAAGAGCCCTGAATTTGCTGCCTGACATACAACCGGCTTATACAATAGACCTGTGTGCGACAGCGAGGCTGTGTGCATGCTGCAAATCGACCACCGCTCCGATGATGATAATGGCTGGATGGCCAAGTCCATGCTCTTTACTTGCCCTGACGAGGTCTTTGGCTTTGCACAATACCTGTTTTTGCTGCGGTAAACTCGCATGCTGTATAATTGCGGCCGGAGTTTCTCCTTTTCCATAGAATACATAGGTGCGTGCAATCTCGTCGAGTTTGCGCATCCCCATGTAGATCACGACAGTGGACCGGCTCTGGACAGCCAAAGGAAGATCAGCAGAGAGGCTGCCATCTTTTTTCATCCCGGTTAGCGCCCATACCCCTTCACTGGTGCCTCGGTGGGTCAGCGGAATATTATTGATGCCCGCGCCTTGCATACTGCTGATGCCCGGAATGTAAGAAACCGCAATATTTTCCCCCTGTACGGTAAGCCATTCTTCAAAACCGCGCCCAAAAAGATAGGGATCGCCACCTTTTAACCGGACCACCCGGTCGTAGCGCGCACAATAATGTAGGATAAGTTCGTTTATTTCTTCCTGAGGAACGTATTTTCCATAAGGATGTTTGCCAACATAGTGCTTTACACAGTTTTTATTTGATATTTTAAGAATTTCTTCATTGATTAAGTTGTCATAAAGGATAACCTGCGCACTTTTTATTACTTTATAAGCTTTTATGGTTAATAATTCTGGGTCGCCAGGGCCAGATCCTACAATAAATAACGATGTTTTGCTTAATTTTTTCATGTTATTTTGATTTTGTGTAAAATTTATATGTAAATCTATTAAAAAATCTGATATAAATCATGTTTTATTGAATTTTAATGTGTGTTTTATTGAAAAAATATTATAAAAATCATATTTATTTTGATTTTTTGATTTTTTATTCCATAAATTAGTGGTGTTTAAATATTGAATTGATTTTTTTATCAAAAAAAACAGCAATTATGGAAAGAAAAAAGATTGTTATTGTCGGAAATGGTATGGTTGGTAATAAGATTTGCCAAAAATTAAAGCAGAAATCTGATAATCTAGATATAATTGTGTTTGCAGAGGAATCAATTCGTGCCTATGACCGGGTGCATCTGACCGATTACTTCAAAGTTTCGTCTATGGAGGAACTTTTCCTGTCAAAAAAGGAGTGGTATGAGGAAAATAATGTAAAAATCCATTTAAATGATCCGATTGTTGATGTAAATCGTTCAAAAAAAGAAGTGCGGTCATTACAAGGGCTTATTGCCCCGTACGACTATCTGGTATTTGCAACTGGTTCTGCTGCTTTTGTACCGCCTATTCCGGGCGTGGAAAAGGAGGGGGTATTTCTCTACCGGACGATTGAGGATCTGGATTTGATCAAAGCTTATGCGGCAAAAGTCAAAAAGGGTACTGTCATGGGGGGCGGACTACTGGGCCTGGAAGCGGCCAAAGCGCTGGTTGACCTTGGCTTGGAAGGAACGGCCGTAATTGAATTTGCGCCCCGCCTGATGCCGCGTCAGATTGACGACAGTGCTAGCCTGCTCCTACAAACCAAGCTAGCCGCATTGGGGCTGAGTTGCTTATTGCAAAAATCAACAAGTCAATTATTGGGGGAAAAGCGCCTGACGGGAATCGCTTTTCAGGATGGTTCATCGATCGAAACGGATCTGCTGGTGATATCGGCGGGCATACGGCCGCGTGATGAACTGGCCAGAAAAATAGGGCTGGCCATCGGTGAGCGTGGCGGGATTGTGGTCAATCCGCAAATGCAGACCTCAGACCCTGCAGTATATGCTATCGGCGAATGTGCATTGGTCAATGATATGATCTATGGTCTGGTGGCACCGGGCTATGAGATGGCTGAAATAGCGGCAGAGCATATCCTTGGGGAGGAAAAGTCCTTTAAGGGATTTGATATGAGTACCAAATTGAAACTGATGGGGGTGGATGTGGCTAGCTTTGGGGATCCCTTTATCAGTGAACCTTATGCACGGACCATCCTACTTGAGGATCGTAACAAAGGGGTTTATAAAAGATTGAACGTTAGTACCGACGGTACGCGCCTGCTCGGAGGGATATTGGTGGGTGAGGCCACAAGTTACAACATGCTATTGCAAATGGTCAACAACAGTATGCCGCTGGCGGAGCATCCTGAGCTGCTCCTGATGAGTGAACAGGGGGAAAGCAAATCAGCTGCTACGGGTTTGGAAGCCTTGCCGGACAGTGCCCTGATCTGCAGTTGCGAGGGGGTGACCAAAGCGCAGATCTGTGATGCCGTGATTAGTGGAAATTGTGAAAATGCAGATGCGGTAAAGAAATGCACCAAAGCGGGGTCGGGCTGCGGGGGCTGCGTGCCGATGGTGAAGGATCTGGTCAACTACACGATGAAACAGCAGGGGAAATATATCCGAAGTACTATCTGTGAGCATTTTGACCTGAGCCGGCAGGAACTCTATGATCTGATCAAGATCCATGAACTTAAGAGTTATGATCAGGTGCTGGACGCCCTAGGCCGCGGACACGGGTGTGAGGTCTGTAAGCCATTGGTGTCTTCACTGCTGGCCAGTCTTTGGAATGAGATGATCTTGAGCAAGGGAAATGATGTGGCGCAGGATAGTAACGACCGTTACCTGGCCAATATACAGAAGGGTGGAACTTATTCGGTCGTTCCCCGTATTCCTGGTGGGGAGATTACGCCAGACAAATTGATTGTTATTGGCCAAGTGGCCAAAAAATATAAGCTATATACAAAAATTACGGGCGGGCAGCGCATTGATTTGTTTGGTGCACATCTCAATGATCTCCCGCTTATCTGGGAGGAGCTCATTGCAGCCGGATTTGAAAGTGGGCATGCCTATGGTAAGGCCTTACGGACGGTCAAAAGCTGTGTGGGCAGTACCTGGTGCCGGTTTGGCCTACACGACAGTGTGTCCTTCGCCATAAAAATAGAAGAGCGTTATCGTGGGCTTCGTGCACCACATAAGATAAAATCAGCTGTGAGCGGCTGTATCCGTGAGTGTGCGGAGGCGCAGAGCAAGGATTTTGGTATCATTGCCACCGAAAAAGGCTGGAACCTATATGTCTGTGGCAACGGAGGTAGCAAGCCGCAACATGCCCTGCTGCTGGCGGCCGATATCGACAGTGAGACCTGTATCCGTTATATCGACCGTTTTCTGATGTTCTACATCCGTACAGCCGACCCTTTGACGCGTACCGCCACTTGGCTCAATAAAATGGAGGGTGGAATCGACTATTTGCGGAATGTTGTGGTCGAGGATAGCCTCGGTATGGGGAAAACATGGGAGAAGGATATGCAACTGCTTGTCGACAGCTATCGCTGTGAATGGAAAGTTGCCGTGGAAGATCCCGAGATCCGGAAACGCTTTGTCCATTTTGTGAATGCTCCGGAAGAGCGGGACGAGTCAGTACGCTTTGATAACATGCGCGGTCAAAAGAAAGCCGCTGACTGGAACCTGAAGACGTACTAAAAACCCATGGGGCAACATCATTGACTGATGATATCATTGACATAGAATCGCTAAACCTTTAAAATAAAAATCACATGAACACGCAAATTGACTTACAAATTGACCTTCAATGGCTGAAGGCCTGCCAGATCGAGGATGCTATTGAGAACGGAGGTGTCTGTCTTAAGTTGAATAACGAACAGGTGGCCCTATTTTATTTCGCCCGTCGCAATGAGTGGTATGCTACCCAGAATGAATGCCCACATAAGCGGCAGATGATTTTGAGCCGTGGGATGTTAGGTTCCCTGGGAGATACCCCAAAAGTGGCTTGCCCGTTTCACAAAAAAACCTTTGCACTAGATACGGGCGAATGTCTCTCGGGTGATGAATGTGCGATCAAAACGTATCCGGTCAAGGTGGAGAATGGGACGGTATATATTGGAATGACAGCTTAAGCCCAAGCTCAATAATCGAAATAAAAACCTTTTAAAGCAAATAAACGATGGATTATATTAGCCCCAAAGAGGTAGCTGGTGTGATGATGAATACCGCTATCTACAAATCTACGCTCCCGATCAAAGACCTGCTGATTCGGGGGGCATTGTCAGGTGCCTTACTGGCGATCTCTGTTACGCTCGCACTATTGGCTACGGCACAGACCGGGCTGGAGCTTGTTGGCGCATTTGTTTTTCCTGTGGGATTTGTGATTATTGTTATACTGGGGCTGGAGCTCGTCACGGGAAGTTTCTCCTTAGTGCCCTTGGCCTGGCTGGAAGGGAAAATCAATTTTAAGGTAATGGCTAACAACCTGTTCTGGGTCTTCCTTGGTAACTTATTGGGCAGTGTCCTCTTTGCACTCTTATTTTGGGCTGCAAGCACTGAAACCGGACAGGCTAGCCAGCTTGGGAATATCGAGCATAGCCTGATTGTGATCAGTGAAAAGAAAACCCTAGGCTACGGCAACCATGGTGCTGCCGGGTTATTTTCAGCCTTTGTCAAAGCTATTCTCTGCAACTGGATGGTCTGCATGGGCGTGGTGATGTCCATGACATCCAAGTCTACCTTAGGTAAGATCCTGGCGGCGGGAATTCCAATCTTTATCTTCTTTGCCTTGGGTTACGAACATGCGGTGGTCAATATGTTTGTGATCCCTGCTGGAATGATGTTCGGTGCCCAGGTGACTATGTCGGACTGGTGGTTGTACAATCAGTTGATCGTGACGGCCGGTAATATTGTTGGTGGGCTGTTGTTTACAGGAATGGCCATCTATTATACTTATCACAGGAGAGAGCAGGTGTCCACCTCTCAAAACTAGCTATTATGCAAAGAATTGAAAATAGAGGTATGTGGAAGAAGCGGGTGGGGATGGTGCTGCTCCAGCTGCTTTTTTTGGTAGTTTTTTACCAGACTTATGCGCAGCAAAAAACAGTGAAAGCGAGTTTGTTCGAAGGTGTCGTGGTGGCGGGCTATGCTGACCATGGGGCCTATGTCAACTGTACGGGGCCAGCGATTAAATATAGTTTCGCCCCGAAGGGGAATATCCTGTTGGGATTGTTGCCGAGCCTGAAAATGAAGGAAGATCAAGTGGAGGAAGGAAAGCCCAAGAATGCTTGGGTCACTCCGACGCTGGGAGTTGGCCTGACTGCGGTGTTCAGGCATATCGCCGTTCAGCTACCTGCTTTCTACAGCCCGAAGACCAGTACCGCAGATGGTAAGTGGAAGCTTGGGCTCGGGCTGGGCTATAAATTTTAAAATGACGTATTTTTAGGGAAATATTTACGTTGGGGAGGGAGCATGCCAGGATTGGTTTGCTTTACTCCCCATATTTTTCTGTTGCCAACTTGTTTAATAGTTCCTTGTTTTTGATGAAAATCTTCTTTTTGTCGACTGTTATAGCATCCGAATCAGCAAGTTCGGCAAGCATTCGGTAGACTGTTTCATAGGTGGTGCCCACATAGGATGCGAGATCCTTTTTGCTCAGTTCAAGACCGATGTACCCGTCCTCTGTTCCTTCGGCAAAAACGCGATGAAGCAATAAAAGACTCCATGCTAAACGGTTTTTGACGGAAAGTTGCACCAGGTTGGCCATCTTCTGCTCCGAAAGATGCAATTCATCGGCAAAAAATAGCATCAGACGATAGCTTAATTCGGTATTGATACGCAGGGTGGACAGGAAGAATGGTAACTCTACAAAACATAGCTGCGTAGCGGCAAGTGCTGTGGCCGAAATAGGGTAAATGCTTTGTTCGGATGAGATCCCGCGATGGCCTACAATATCTCCCTTTTTGGCAAAACGTATGATGGTCTCCCTGCCTCCAAGGTTGCGGTAGACTTTGACGATTCCGGATTGGACAAAGTAAATACCACGAACCGGCTCTCCTTCGCGGATAAACTGTTCGCCTTTTTTCAGTTTGATATTTTTTCGGTGGAGGTCGATTTGCCCAAGCCACTCTTGTAAGACGTAACGACACATCAGACAGGAGTGGTCGCAGGTATTCGCTTTCTTCGTTTTCATCGGAATCAGTTTCGTATGGTAGAGTCTTTTTTGTTTGACCAAAGGTATCACCTATTCATCTAAAATCCTATTTTGTTTAGAATTTAAAAGCATGATTTGGCGATGGGTATTTCTTCATAAGTTCATCTTTGCGATTTGTAAGGTGTTGTAAATAAGGTGAAATAGAGTTTTTTTAGATCAGTAAGAGGAGAGATTTTCTTCGTTGATGATTTTGCTTCATTTGGTACACCAAACAATGTTCGGAAGGTGCTTTGCTTATTGGAGAAAGACAATTCATTGGTAGCTTTGGCATAGGGGAGCATTGAAGAAATTGCAAAGCAAGCCCCGTTGACACGATATGGGGTATCGGACTGTCACATGATGACGTTGATATCGAAAACATATATTGTTGGTGGGGTCAAAATTTATTAGGTTTTGCATTGATGGAAGTACGGGATTTTCTACGTCAACTTGGAAAATTCCAAACACTTCAAAATGCCAAGCAACCGCCTTGGTCTAAGTTTCCTGGTAAGGATAATACGGATATATTTTGGAGGATGGGAACAGGAGAGGAGTATTTGATAGAATTCGGTGGTTATTATAATTATCTGTCTAAAAGAGAACAAATTGGTATATCAACTAACCAATCCACAGCCTTACACATGGAGGTATTTTTATAACTGAAAAAGCTACAGTTGAAAATCTTTATTCATCTGGACATTCCCACCATTCACCGAGTTTTCCTGCCCGTTGGTCTAAAGCCCATAGGCTAGGGGTGAATTGTGTTGTAGTTTTGAGTCAACAAATAAGAACAACAGAACTAACACAATAAAATAAAGACATTATGAACTCATTAGTAAAAACATTAGCAGCAACAGCCCTAATCGCAGTATCCACATTCGCTATGGCAGCTGAAGGACCAGGAGCAAAATCAGCAAAAGCAACCGTAAACCTTTCTACTGCAGACTTAGCACTTGATCATTATGTTGCGGTAACAACCGAAGGAGAATCGGCAGGTGTTGAGCAGTTATTCGCCGAAGATTTCAACCAAAAGATCCAAGGTTCCAATACACAATCTAACGGCCGTAATGCAGTTGTCAAATCCTTGAAAAAGCAAAAAGGTGAGGAGCTAAACTGTACAGTAAGTACTGATATTATCGAAGAGTCGGCGGATTATATGATCGCCAAAGTGATCCTAAAATTTGAAGACTTTACCAAGACAGATCTAGTGACTTTGGTTCGTGAGGGAAATGACTGGAAAGTGTCCGGTTCAGTCAACGCTTATAGATAGAATCCAATAACTAGTGGTGAGTCCAGTCAACTCAAGGCTGACCATTAGTGAATCATATGTTTATTTAAGGCCACGTCGTGAGATGTGGTTTTTTTTGTTTTTATAATTTTTATTTAGCAGGTTATCTTATCCTAAATAATTTTGTCAGGGATTTGATTTAACTGTGAAACTAAATAATTAATAGAGTCTGTCAATTCAGATTGGTTACAAATGTATTGCTCAATAACGCCATAGATTTCAAACGTTGATATATTAAAGCCATCTTCGATGTCATTATAGTAAATTATTTGATTTCCAAATGAAGCAACCACCCAAAACCCTCCATCTTCATCTCCAAATAATTTTTCTTGCCACTTTTGAGGAATGACTTTGATGAGATTCCAAAGGTTTAAAGCTTTATAATCCATTTTCAGGTCCACATGTAAAATAAGAAGTTCTAATTTGTTGATTGATGCCGGTGCCCACATGCTCAAAAATAATAAAATTTTAAAGAGAATTATGAGAAAAGGCGTACTAGTACCAAGCAGGAGCAAAGCCCATTGTACTCCATTGATGATATGTTACTTGAAGTTAAGAATAATCAGGTAAGGGCTAAGCGTTTTACCCGTCTTTGTAATATTTAGCTTTTTCTTTTTTGAAATTCCGAGGCTAGATTCTATTCAAGTGTAAGGTTTCGAGACTAATAGCAAGCAGGAGACGCACTTTCTTCCATCCAGTCCGCAGGAGCATATTATGGAGGCAGACGCATTAACATGTATACTGGGTTGATATATAGAAGTTAATAATAAAAATTGGCAGCGATTAGGGGCATGCAACCCTTTTTTGCACATACACTATATGATCGTTTGTAAACTAATTAAGCTTATCAAAAACATTTTAAAGGTTCTGTTATCACAGCTGAAAAATTATAAAGAGCTTAACCTTAATGAAAGGAGGGATATGTCGGTTCCCTAAAAAAATAAATACAATTAGACTCAAAAGAAAGAGGTATTTTGATCAGATCAAGAAATAAGAGTATTGTTTTTCAAGCTGAATAAAACAATACTGACCAGCCTTTGAGAAATCGAGATTTTGGGTGATATAATATTTTCCTCTAAGCTTATTGACCCTATAAATAAAAAAATGTAGGATTTTTAAATGTCTAACCCATAAAAATAAACCAAATTATATTTTAAAATGATGAAAAAAATAATCCCATTTATATTAATCACAGTTTTCTTTTTTACTGCATGCAAAAAAGATTTACACCCGGTAGATCCAAATACAGTACATACCCCCGACGGTTTTAGTAGTGATAGAACAAGAAATTTAAATATTGTTTATTTTGTACCCAATGATTTAGATACGTTACCAGACTATCAACGAAGGCTCAGTGATATCATGTTATGGGTCAGACAATTTTATAAAGATGAGATGACCCGAAATGGATATGCAAATAAAACTTTTGGAATGTTTGTCAATAGTGACAGTCTTGTCAAGATTATAACAATCAGGGGTAGTAAGCCCAAGAGCGCCTATCCCTATGAGGGCGGGAGTGGAGCTGTAGCGGAGGAGGTTAATGCATGGTTTGAAACTCATCCCTCTGATAAGACGAGCGATCACACCCTTATTATAATTCCTAGATATGAATTTAGACAAGATGGTACAGCCACCGGAGGGCCGTTTTATGGGACAGGGAAGTGGTGTTATGCATTAGACTATGAGGGTTTTAATATCGCCAATATCGGTTTGGCCAATAATCAATTTACAGGTTGGTTTGGTGGTTTAGCTCACGAACTGGGTCACGGGTTAAATCTTCCTCACAATTCAGAGAAAGTTTCGGAGAAATTAACACTCGGTACCGCCCTGATGGGGTATGGCAATTTTAGTTTGGGTAAAGAGGGAACAATGCTAACTGCTGCAGACGCAGCAATTTTGAATGCAAATCAAATTTTCAATAAAGATAGTAAAACTTATTACGGAGCCGCGAACGCGGAAATAGATCGCATTTACGCCCAATATGACGCTGCAAAAGAAGCTATTGTTGTGTCAGGTAAGTTTCATTCATCAAATAAGATTAATAGTATTGCATATTATAATGATCCCGAAGGGGGCGGAGACTATAACGCGATAACATGGGAATCAAAAACAATTGGTATAGATAGCTTTTATGTTGAAATGAAAACTTCGGATTTACAATACAAAGGAGACTCATTGTACGATTTAAGGCTAAGATTTATCCATGAGAATGGTATAATTTCCACCTTTACTTATAACTATAAATTCATAAATAATATACCGATAATAAATTTTAGTACCCGTTCGGAACTAAGCAAACAAGGTTGGCAAGTGCATTCTTTTAGTTCTGAAGAAATAGCTGAAGAAAATGGAGCTGCATCAAATCTCATTGATGGCAGTTCTTCGAGCTATTGGCATTCTCGTTGGTCGACCAACGAAACTACTTTTCCTCATGAATTAGTCATAGATTTAGGAGCAATCAAAACAGCCCATGGACTCAGCTACACACATCGCAATGGATTGTCGCGTGCAGTTAAAAATATAGAAGTTTCCTATAGTGCCGATGGGGTTAGCTTTAACCAAGTTGGAAATTACGAGGTTCCAAATCTCAATGGACCACAGTATTTGGATTTTATGGCACCAATGTCATTTAGGTTTCTTAAAATAAAAGCCATTGATGCTTGGGACGGAGAACAGTTTGCAGCAATTGCTGAGCTAGGTCTTTATTGATAAAGTGTTAAGTTTTTATAGCATCAATGTTGATTCTTTACATCAATATTGATGCTATAGTATTAAAGTCAATCAGACTTTATTCCAGAAAACTCAAGTTCCCTCACAGCAACGACACTGTTCTCAGGTTGAATTCCTTCAATTACGAGGCGCATGAAACGAACCCCTAGTTGTTTTATGCTCTTGGAATTGTAATCTTGCCCCGACGAGGATAAATGTCTGTCTATTGGTGACCATATAAGCCCATCGATAGACGATTCCAAGGTATAAAGATACCAATCACTATCCTTCCCCCAATAAATCCGATAAGAATCTAAATCATACTTCTCTCCCAGATCAATAGAAATTGTAATCGGGAGTTTTAGCTTATCTGCTCGCCAGAAACTAGTGAGGTTTCCATCAGTTATTAGCTTTAGTGAGTCGATTGGGATTCCATCTATTTTAACGGTGGCAGTTGAAAGGTTTAGCTTTTCTCTTTTGTGCGCAAATGTTGCGGTATTTCTATTTTCAGTATGAGGATTATCATACTCATTCACCCAGGTATACCGCTTGCCGTCGGGGACCTGATTCTTATTTTTAGGAATACTTGCTATTATACCGGTTGCGGATTGTAATCCTTCACTGCTTGCATTAATAATAATTTGACCGGCTTCAGTCGTTGTACGAATAAGTACATAGGCTATGCCACCTTCAGTAAATTGTGGAGAAACCTTTGTATGAGGATTATTTCCACCTATCAGACGACCTTTTCCTGAGACAACCAACTTAATTGGAATTGCATCTGCTTGGTCAGGTGAGCTTACCAAATTTCCTTTTTCATCACAAATTTTAATATAAACCGGTATCATATCTGATCCTCCTGCATGGGGAACGATGCCTTGATCAGCGAATTCTATTTGTAGATGGTGGGGTGACCTGGCAGTTGAAACACGATGGGTACAAACGACTTTTCCGCCCAATATTCCCTCCGCTTCCAGTTCTCCTGATTCGTAATCTGTTAGTTCAAAACGAAAATACGAGCTGCCTCCCTTTTTGTAGATAAATGGCGCTGTTACCGAATTGTTTTCTCTGTTTTTTTCGCCCACAAGTTTGTTATTTCGAAAGAGCCTGACGGTGTCACAATTTGAGAATACGATGATATTAGCATCCAGATCTTTCCTTGCATTGTGACTTGCGATATGTACAACAGGACCATAAGCGGGATTTCTGGCATCCTGCATCGCTTTCATTTGATAATAGCCAAATTTTGGGTATCTATCCAAATCAACTACTCCACTGAACGCAGTGACCGGATCATAACCGCGGGTATAATCGTTGAAACTCCAAAGGAAATATCCACTTATTCGAGGGTTTGCGTCCAGACCTGCATGATCCCAATAGCCTCCGAGAGATTCTTCTTTTTCCCCATTGAGTGCATTCTGTCGTAATATTGATTGGTTGATTAATCCTTTATCGCCGTAAAGCCTCGAAGCACGGAGTCCATTTTCTTTACTTGGATCTGCAAACCATGCATCGCCCCATTCCCTTGTCAATGAAGGGCTTTTGGGGAATGGGTCAGTTCCATCAGGATCAACCACCTTATAAAATACGTCGTAGAAAGGTTGGCTTCTACTATTAAGGTCATCGGCTGTAAATAGTTGATCACCGGGTAACTCATCGTGAGCGATCTTTACCGCCTTCATCATCCAGGACGCTGGAGTAGGAGACTCGTTGAGCGATGTTTCCCATAAAAAAATAGAAGGATGATTACGGTCTCTCCTGATCATTTTGCGAATATCACGATATGTACGTTCGATAAATAAATCATCTTCATTAAAATATTGCCACCCCGGTTGGCATTCGATCACCAATAGACCTAGAGAATCACAAGCATCAAGAAATGCTGGCGATGGTGGATAGTGCGCGGCTCTTACCGCATTGAACCCTCCTTTCTTCAAAAGCATAACATCGCGATATTGCATCGAATTGCTTGCCGCATCCCCTACATAAGGGAATGCCTGGTGCCTGTTGGCACCCCGAATGTAAAGTTTATCGCCGTTTAAATAAAAGCCATCGGCTTTGCCGGTAGGAGAACGAAAGCTGAATCTCCTTATACCTATCCATGTATTTACCTCATCAATTAAAATATCGTTGTCATAAATGCGTGAAACCAGTTGGTATCGGAATGGATGATCGGGAGACCATAACTGCGGATTAAAAACCTCGAGCTTTTGGACAAAAGTAGAATCACCGGGAGAGATATTTGTTCTGCTATTGGTCTCTGAAACGATTTTCCCGGTATTATCTAATAGTATTGTCTCCAAACGCAATTTGGATATCAAATGGGTATTGCTGTTTACGATATGCGTTCGGCAGTTAACTGTTGCCTTTTCTTTAGTAACCGCCGGAAAGCTTACCAGAATTCCACCTCCAGCAATGATATCCGTTTCCATAGGATCCGAAATATAGGTTTTATCGGTAATGATCATTTTTACTTCCCGATAGATCCCTCCATAATAATTAAAATCTAGTTTCTGCATAGGTTTGCCGGGGGGCGTTGACCCGTCATCCTTATTGCTGACGCGTATTGCGAGCACGTTATCTTTATCATATTGGATGTACGGCGTTATATCAACCACAAAGCCTAGGTATCCGCCAGCATGTTCTGCAATTTTTTTTCCGTTAAGAAAGATTGTACAATTAGTTTGGACGCCTTCAAATTGAAGTACGGTTCTTTTATTTTGCAGTCCGCCGGAAAGACGAAAATAACGGCGATACCATCCCGTACCTTGAAATACGCCGCCGCCGTTGTGTTTTGCCTCCAAACGCATAACATGCGGAATATTTACCGCTTCCCATTTGCTGTCATCATAATCTATCTCCATCGCCTGGTCCATATCTCCTCGATAAAATGCCCAGTTGGTATTCATATCAAGTCGTGTTCTTGCAGAGTGTTTTTTCATTGCAAACAGCGATGAACATATACCCCACAATATTAAGGCAGGCAAAATGTACTTTGTTTTTTTCATGTAAAAAATATAGTCCACTTTAGTTTCTGCTAAAAGCTGTCAGCAAAGCACTTTATTAGTGGCGAAAAATGTAAGATTAGTCTATTTTTCTTTATAAAAAATTAGCCATCAGCACTAAATATTTTAAGCTGATGGCTACGATTTATTAATTTGGATAACCTGGATTTTGAGTTAGATTAGGATTTACATCAGTTTCTTTTCGAGGGATTGGCCAAAGGTAATCCCTTTCATTTGAAAATGTCCTAGACTCCACCTCTATATGGTCACCAGTAAGCATTATCGATCCGTTTTTGGAATCCACAGTACCGAGTCTAGTGCCATACACTTTCCCTTGCCGTACTTGTGGCCCTATTTTCCAGCGTTTTATATCAAACCAACGTAAACCTTCCAATGCAAGTTCAACGCGGCGTTCTCTTCTTACCAATTCGCGTAAAGTTGTTTGATTAGCATAAATAGATCTATCAACTTTGGGCATTCCGGCCCTTTGTCTTACGGCATCAATAGCGTCATACACACTGTTGTCGATGCTTGCACTTTCTATTTTTGCTTCAGCATATGTCAGCAATATCTCCGCATAGCGTATGAGAATCATATTTAAACCCGTATTCCATAAATCCGGATAGTCAGATAGATTAGACGTGTATTTTTTATATAAATAGCCCGTTTTAGAATTATTACTTCCGTTATAGTAGTCTCCAGAACTTCGTTCAATTGGATTATAATATTTTCCTTCGTAGAACTGTCCCGGATAGACGATAGATGCTGTAAGACGAGGATCCCTATCTTTATAAGGATCGTTTTTGTTATAATTGGCACCTGGATCATCGATCGTTTTTCCATTGGCCATTTCATAAGCGTCTACCAAAGATTGCGTCGGATCAATCGAGCCCCATCCACCAAAAGTTGAGGATGGCATAATGCCAATGTTGCCGTTGGAATAGTCATTTTCCTTATATTGTATGTCAAGGATAATCTCATTGTTATTCTCATTCTGTATTCGGAAAACGTCTTGATAGGAGGAGAAAAGGGAGTAGCCCATTTCCATGACTTGCTTGCTGGTAATGACACAATCTGCGTATTTACCGCTATACAGCTCTAAACGTGCTTTGAGCGACAAGGCCGCTCCTCGGGTAATTCTGCCCACATCGTTAGCAGAATATTTCACAGGAAGTTCTGGCGTGATCGCCTTCAATTCATCGAGGATATATTTCTGGATCTCAGAGACAGCTGTACGACTTACCGCATTTGCTTCATCTTGGCTAAGTGTTTTAGTGACAAGTGGGACATCACCGTAAAGTTGGGACAAGGTAAAATACTGATAAGCACGTAGGAAACGTGCTTCCGCTTTCATTCTGGTTTTCAATGCTTCGTCCATAGGGGTTTTATCCACGTTTTCTAGAAACCAGTTGGATTTCTGGATCGTGCTATATGACGGAGACCATCTATCAGTGATCCAAGTGTCTGAAGGACTCCCGGACCCATTTCCCAAGCTTGTATAACCTTCCCAATAATATTGGCTGTACACATTGTCCGATAAAGCATCCATGTAAAGCACATGGTATCCGTCGCTCCAGGAGTTATAACAACCATTAAGGGCTACTAGTGCATCATTCTCCGAAGACCAGAGCGAAGAATTGCTGTAGGCATCCTTGGGATTTCTGTCCAGAAAATCTTTCTGGCAAGCCGTAAATGTTATACTGAGAAAAAGAGATAATATTAAAGTTTTTTTCATGTCTAATGCGAATAAGAGTTAAAAAGTGACATTTAGGCCCAGCGTATGTACTTTGACCTGAGGATAATAATATATGCCACTGCTATAAGAAGCCTCCGGGTCGATCCAGTCTTGAAGTCCGCTGAAAGTCAATATATTTTGACCGCTATAATAGATACGGGCACGGCTGATTCCCAATTTTTTGATTGAGCTGGTGAAGTTATATCCTACCTGTAGATTTTTTAGGCGGATATAGGAGGCATCTTTGACCCAGAATGAAGAAGGATTGTCTATTGCATTATTCTGATTTTGGGAATAAAGGATCCTAGGAAGTGACGCTCCGGGATTTTCGGGGGTCCAAGTATCCAATAACGCAGATGTAGGCTTTCCTGCGGCGTCGCCAACTTCGCCTAGCTTTCCTTCCAGATACGTTTTTACACGAGCGGCCCCTTGAAAGAACAGTGTAAGGTCGATATTCTTATATGTACCGCCCAATGTTAGTCCGAAAGTGGTCTTGGGGTAGTAATTGCCTAAATATTGTTTATCGTCGCTATCAATTACTTTGTTGCCGTCAATATCACGGTATTTTAAATCCCCGGCTCCGGTCCGGTTGCTTTGAACAGCATGCTTTTCTACCTCTTCTTTCGTTTGGAAAATTCCGTCTGCAATATAGCCATATAGCGAATTGATAGGATAGCCTACCTCTTGTATCGTAGTATTTGTTAGGTAGGGACCAGTACCATACAGATCTGTGATCTTATTATCGATAAAAGAGATGTTGAACGAACCATTGTAGGCAAAATCTCCCTTATTGTCTTTGTATCCAAGTACAAATTCCCAGCCTTTGTTTTGTACAGCACCAGCATTTCTCGTTGGGGGTTTTAATCCATATACGCCACTGACGGGTACATTCAGTATAATGTCATTTGTTTTCCGATTAAACCAGTCGACCGTCAGATCCAGTTTTCCTTTGAAGAATGACGCATCGATACCTGCACCATAAGTTGTCGTGCTCTCCCAGCGCAGATCGGCATTGGCACCACTAGTCGGAGCTACGCCCGTTGCTATAATAGGGGAGGCTCCGCCAAACGTATAGTTTTGATCAGAACTGATCACGGTGATGTATGGGTAGTATGGCGCACTAGGAAAGTCACCATTCGCTTTGACTTCCTGATTACCGAGTTTTCCCCATGATCCACGGATTTTTAAAGCAGATATAGATTCCTTTACTGGCTCAAAGAAATTTTCTTTGTTCAGATTCCATCCAGCTGAGAATGAAGGAAAAGCACCCCAGCGGTGTTTTGGTGAAAAACGAGATGTTCCATCATACCTCAAATTAGCTTCAAATAGGTACTTACCTGCAAAATCGTAATTTAATCGACCAAAATAAGAACGCAATGCCATTTCATATCCATAACCAGAGGCAGTTTGTCCGGCGGTCGATCCGAGATTGATTTCACTCAGCTCATTGTTGAGAAAGCGCTGTCTGTAAGCACTATTTTCAGTATATTGTGTAAGCTCTTGAAAATAGCCTCCCAATACCTTTATATTATGATCTCCAAAGCTTTTTGTATAATCTAACAAGCCCTGGAGTGTTGTCCTTCGGAAGGTTGTATTTTTATCAGTAAGTTTATTTGGTCCTTGATAGAAGGTTTTGTCTCCGGCTGCATTGTAATACTGAATGTCAGCAATAAAAAACTTATTTTGTGCTATAGAAGATACAAATCCCAGTGTAGGTTTAAAATGGAGGCCTTTTAGGATTTCCCAGTCAGCACCAACATTTCCGGCAAAATCATAATAGTTTTCGCGGTTAAAAGACGGTGATTCAAGCCAGGCAAGTGGATTTCCATCGGCTATACTTCCATAGTGACCATTTTCATATTTATAAGGAATCATTGGAACAATTCGGTTAATTTGTCGCACCACCTGAGTGAATCCCGATACCCCTGGCATGCTTGATTGCGGTTCCAGTAATGGCGAGTAAGTATAGGCGAGATTGCCGTGAACTTTCAGTTGGTCATTGACTTTTGATTCTAGATTAAAGCGGGAAGTATAGCGCTTCGCATTTGTTTTTTTTATAAGACCATTTTGATCGAAATAACCAAGGGAGAGCATGTACCGGGACTTGTCGTTTCCACCATTTACGCTCAAGTAATGATTCTGTTGTATCCCGTTGCCCCTATAGGCTAGATCCAACCAGTCCGTATTGGGATAATTATAGGGATCAGATCCATTCTTAAATTTTTCAATTTCTTCTTCCGTATATCGAGGTTGTTTTCCTTCATTGCGGAGAGCCTGATTATAGAGTCCCGCGGCTTGCCAAGACGGCAAATAATCAAAAAGCCCGGTTGCACTTTGTTTGCCGACATAGGTGTTATAGGTCAGGATAGTTTTTCCCTTCTTACCTTTTTTCGTCGTGATTAAGATTACCCCGTTGGCTGCCCGAGATCCGTAAATAGCAGCAGATGCTGCATCTTTCAATACCGATATACTTTCTATATCATCAGGGTTGACATTGTTCATAGTAGAGATCATTCCATCAACGACAACCATCGCACCAGCATTGTTGAGTGTTCCAATGCCACGCACACGTATGGTGGCCGCATCACGTCCGGGTTGTCCAGAATTTGCAGCAGTAACTGTGACTCCTGCCATTGTTCCCTGTAATGCATTTCCAACGCTTGTAACAGGACGGTCGATCAGTTGTGAAGCACGAACGGTAGAAACTGATCCCGTTAAATTTTCTTTGCGCTGTTGGCCAAACCCGACTACAACTACTTCCTGAAGATTTTGCTGATCCGATAGCATCGTAACCTGAAGAGCGTCTTTGCCATCGGCTGCTACCTCTTGTGGTTTATAGCCTATATAACGGAAGATAAGAACACCTTCGTGAGGTATTTTCAGTTGGAATTTTCCGTTTGCATCGGTCGTTGTTCCAATTCCATTACTGCCTTTTAACATGACATTTACCCCTGATAAGGTTTTTACCGAATCACGTACGGTACCCGTAGCAATTAGTTGCTGAACCTTAGGTTCAAATGATGCGACTTCCCTCATTTGAATCACAATGGTATTGTTTTTTAATGTATATGTTATAGGCTGTAGGGCAAGACATTTGTCAAGCGCTTCACGAAGCGGCATATCGGTCACGTTGATATCTATTCGTTTACTTTTCTCCAATACGTCATTTTTGTAGACAAAGTCGTAACCAGTCTGCTGTTTAATCGCGTTGAATATAGTCTGCAGCGGGGCCTTTTCCATATAGAGTGTTACTTGCTGACCATTGGCAGCCAAAGACGATTGCAGAAAGGCAGCGGTTAGAATAATACAGGTTAGGTATATTTTCATAAAGCCTTTTTTTAAAATAGATCCAGATGTTCCATTTATTAGGTTATAGTAACCTGATGTGTTAGCAACATTGGAATAAGGGGAAAGATCTCCTTTGGTATTAGTAAACATCATTTTATTTTTAGGATTAATCAATTAAAATTAATTTGGTCAGGATTCTAACTGTCTAAAGGTATATGTAGTATTCGGTCACTATTTAGGAGAATCCATAGCTTGTTTTTTATCTACGGTTTGATCATAATCCTCCTTCCTTTTAGGTTAAAATGAATACCGGTCAGTTTGAGTACGTCCAATACTTCCTGTATATCTTTTGAGCGTGAGATTGACCCGCCGAATTTTATTTTACCAATATTTTCTTCGTAGCTAACCTCCACGTCATACCAGCGCGAAATCTGTCGCATAATTTCTTCCAAAGGCATATCATCAAATGCAAAATCGCCTTGCTTCCAGGCAATAGACTGTGAAGCACCCACCTGCTTGAAGGTTAGATTTTCATTATTGAGGATACTCTGTTGCCCGGGTTTTAATATTATCGAAGTATTTCGATCAGTTGGAGATACCTTTACGCTACCTTCTATTAATGTTGTTTTGACGGTTTCTTCGTCCTGATATGCATTAATATTGAAAGTTGTGCCTAATACCGTTACTATCTGCTTATCTGTCTCTACGATGAAAGGGAGTTTCTCGGCTTTCGTCACCTTTTTAGTAACCTCAAAATATCCTTCCCCCATTAATTTGACCCGTCTCTCTTTACCTGAGAAATTGGTTGGAAAGCTCAGTGATGAAGAAGCATTGAGCATTACTGAAGTACCATCTGCGAGCAGTAACTTAAACTTTCCACCTTTTGGGACTGTAATCGTATTTATTCCTTCGTCATGTGGTGTTCCGTTCCTAAGTGTGTAACTCAAGATTCCTTTTTCCAACATCTGGATAGCGCCTCCGGTAGCAAAAGATAGATTCTCCGATGTCGTACTGTCCAGGTACATTGTACGTCCATCTGCAAGCTGCAATATTGCCTTATCTGAACCCGGGTGAACGAGTATAGCTTGTGGTTCCCGAATTTCCAGTAGGTTTTGAAAGTTCATCATCAGGACTACAGCTAAAAAAATAGCAACAGCAGCAATCATCGATGGTCTAAAAAGAAATTGAAATGGCTTATCTATTTTTTGTTTATCAGCAATCGTTTTATCTATTTTTTTCCATATAATATATTCGCGTATTTTTTTATTTCCATGTTTAGTTTCGTCCCATTCTTCTGTTTGAGATTCAATATGCTTGTAGAATGAAAATAGTTGATCTTCTTCTTGCTTGTTTGTTTTCTTTTTAAGGTATTTGCTGATGATACGCTGTATGGTCTTTCTATCTTTCATGTCTGTATTATAATTGTATGTGCAAAAAAAAAGCACCAACCCCTAAGAGTTGATGTTTTTAATTTTTTTAGCTCAACGTGATCTATCGGAAAATATTGAGGATTGTTAATAAGAAAAGCGGTAAGGTCCATGGAGAGAGGTATTTTCTCATTTTTTTTATGGCAATGGTAATTTGGTTTTCTACGGTTTTTATTGAAATATTGAGGCGGGCTGCTATTTCCTTATTGGTGAGATGCTCCTTTCTGCTCAAGTAAAAAATTACACCGCATTTTTCGGGCAATTTTTCGATGCCTATTTTTAAAGCTTCTTCGATCTCTTTGTGATGCTCCTGAGAATCAAAAAATGCTGCTGGCAAATTAACTAACTCCATTACAAAGTTATTTCTACATTTTTTTTCGTTTATGCACCTGAAGACCTGAAAACGTACTGCTGTAAATAAATAAGATTCCAGATTCTTTATCGACAAGGCCGAACGTCTGATCCAGAGCTGCGAAAATATCTCCTGAACAATATCCTCACACAATTCCCTGTCACGGAGAATATTGTAAGCTGCTAGATAAAGCCTGTCCCAAAACAGGGTATATAATTTTTCAAACGCGACCTTCGATCCACCATAAAGCGCTCCTAACAGGATTGTATTTTCATGTTGTTGAGTAGCTCTCTTTTCCGAATCTGATAAATTAACATTATGGATAATTTCCATATTATTATAGTGGTAATTTTTTGCCATATCCGTTGGTTCGAAAATGCGTCATTATTGAGATATTAAATCTCTACGCAGGTTAAATTGGTAAGTAATTCTTTAGTTGAGTGGTAAACTATGGCTACATTGATACACTCCCTTTGACGTGAGGATTATTATTGGGCGTTCTGCTTTGTATAATTGGTTTAGGAATACCGTTTATCAGACTCAATATATTTTAATCTAATTGAGAATTTTAATAGCTAATAAAAAGCAACCTATTGATAAATAGGCCGCTTTTTACCATTATCTGTCAAGAACGCCTCCCCGTCAGATAACTATATTATCCATAAAAAAGAACGCACAAATTAATTTCTTACACAACGGACATTTTTCAACTGGGTTTCTACTAAATCCACGCCAATTACCGACACATTGAGTAAGCTAGCTGTAAGGTCGTCATTGTGAATATTGAAAGCGCCTCTTTCGGCATGATAATACCATGCGCCAAAACCAAAAAGCCCACCAAGGTTTACTCCTGATGTACCCGTCCATAATTCGGCACGGTTACCATAATTGGCCAGATTGATCTGTAAGACACCATTTACAAAAGCGAATGAATTACTACCGCCGTTAAAGTTGAAATGAAGCTTGTTGCTCGGATAAGGAGCCGCTGTTCCGCTGGCATCATATTCAAAGTAACCACGGTTATTGACTGACCCGTAAGTTGTTTGCTTACCGCCAACCCCTAATACTCCAGTGAGTTTTCTAAAGTCGCTTTCACTCGCTTGGCGCCAAACGCCAGTAGGATACACCTGGGCACAAGGGTCACTATTTACGCCAAATTGATCCGGAACCAGGCCTTTGAATGAGAAATATGTATTTCTTGCATTGGAGTGCGCGTACGTATGGTGAAAACGGTAGGGGTTGTGTCCGGCTTGGTAATAAATATTTTGTCTAGCCCATCTCGTTCCTTCAACAGTCAATGGTGATTCTATTAAATTGACTAGCAAATGGTGGCTATTTCCTAATACAGGCGTGATGTTGAATGCGAAATTGACAGGAGTAGCTGAAAATTGGCGGGTGGAGTTGTCATCAATCTTTAAAGCTAAATTGGAGACACTCACTTTGATTCCGCCTGATACCGCTGCCGGATCGGCTGTGTAGGTATAGGCAATTTTAGCATCTTGATAGAGTGCATTGATGTCCTTAAAATCGACAAATGGAATTTCGTGATCTGCAGCTATAAGATCACTTAAGGCGCCGCTGGCGATATCAATCGAAGCCGTTTTTATTCCGGCTACAGCGACTTTTGCACCTGTCATATTTGCAAACATACCTTGTGTATTCAATTCTATCCCAAGTCGTGAAAATTTGTGACTGAACATGATATTAATAGGCACGTTTACGCTACTGCCACCAGTAGGCACCGATACCTCGCCCGAAGTATATAAGATATCTTTTCCTCCCGGAAGGCTGATTTTTGTATTTGCAGAAGTCACGTCAGGGACATCATCAGTTGTGTTGTAAGAAAGGGCCACCCATTTATAGGTTTTCCCTTGCGTTACATCAATAGTTCCTTGCGTTCCGGCAATAAATTGCTCAGATGAAATTAATTGTGTTCCATCTTGCGAAAACAAGTATAGACGGTATTTTACACCATTTTCTATAGCGGCAGCTCTTGTAGAGCTACCGTTATTTGAAGCTGCTTTCGTTAAAGATTGTGCTGCCGTGAATGGTACGATGTTATCTGTCTGTAGGACCGCATCAAATTCTGGAAATTCTAACACTTTTGTATTCCCTGAGCTTGATTCAGCTACTTTTGCTTGCGAACCTTTTGTCGATATATTTTGATTTTCATTAATTCCCGACACGTTCAACATTAATTTTGTCCCCTCGACTTTGGCTGTTTCTTCGATTTGTTCCCTGTCTTTCGAGCAACTCGAAAAAGTGCCGCTCCCTACTAGCAACAATGCAATAGAAACGGCCGTCCAGTTTAATTGGTTTTTATATAATACTTTCATAAGAAATCTTGATTTTTAGTTCTTTAATAGCCTATTTTACAAATCTCCATTACCACTACCATCCGAACCATCGCCCCAGTCACCCACCCCTGGGTTGGGCGTTCCTGTTCCTCCCGAACCTGCAGCAATCCCTTGCTCTAGTTCAATAGTAAGCACGTTAATAGCTGGTGCTTCATAATTTTTCTTTTCTGTTTTCATTTTTAATTTTATTTAAGTTTAAATCACTATTAAATGATTAGTGTTCGGACTACCTGACATTGACCCAAGCTTTTCAGAGAGCGAGGAAAGTCATAATAGAATCCGATACAAACTTGAATATTTTGTGAAATAGAAAAGAAAATTTATCCCCCCCAAGAACTACTCTTGTGTTTTTAAGGTGTTGATTTTAAGTGTTTTAATTTTGTTTTGAATATTCTAGGTAAGCTTTAAATTACAGTGTTTTTTATAGATTTCATGAAAATAGCATTATCTGTTATGACAATAAATGTTATAGAAAAAAAAGATAAATTGATTTTTAAGAGGTGCTTCTTAACTTGTGGTTGGTTGGCTGTCGTCCACATGGTTTCTCAGCCAGAGGATGAAATCCTCTTCCGGAGCGAGTCCTAGCTTTTTTCTCAGGTTATAGCGATTGTTTTCAATTGTTTTTGTTGCTTTGAACGTATAGTCAGCAATCTCTTTTGTTGAGAAGCCAAGATAGATATAAGCACATAGGATTAACTCAGATGATTTGAAATTTGCGTCAATGCATAACATCCTTTTTAAAAATTTAGGGTGAACCTCTTGGAAACGAGCCCAAAATGTTGGTGAATTTTTTTTCGCTAAAGCTATAAGGTCTGAAAATGATTCATTTACTTTCAATTCCAGTGTCTCGATGAGCTGTTTGTTTTGCGCTATTTCAATTTCCTTTGCAGAGAGTAGTTTCTTCTTCTTTAATTTGTATTTCCTGTATTTCCATAACAATAGTAGTAGTGTGACCAAAAAAGCTATGGCGAGCAACATGTTTAATAGCTCGTCTCTATTTTTTATTATTAATTCTTGTTTTTCAATATTGTCTAATACTGCTTGTACCCGTTTTCTATTCTTGTTTTCGTCAATTAATCGTTCAGAAGCAGATAGCTTTAGGTACTTTTCCTCGTTATCGTACTGTTGCAATTTGCCATAGCTTTTCGATATTTTTAAATACAAGTCCGCAGATGTAGATCGGTTGCAAGTTCTTTTTTGTTTGTCAGCTAGGGCAAGTAAATAATACTCGATGGCTTTTTCCGTGTCTCCGGTCTGCATATAATAATCGGCATACAATTCCAGAAAAAGGGTACGTTGCTTATTATCTATTAGAGCCTGTTTGTAAGCAAGCTGGATAAAAGGAAAAGCTTCATTAGGCTTAAACTGTTCTATGTAGATCATCGCCCTATAATAAAATAGATTTGCTTTTACTTTATAGATTTTTTTTAAGCGATTATAAATAGAGTCGGGGACTGTTTCTACATGTTCCAGAGCTAATTCACTATAATGTTGGGCGGGTGGATAATCGTTGATTATGGTGTAAGAAATTCCGAGGGCAGCGAGACTCAGTGCTGCAGTCATCGCAGATTCAGGATCTTTTCTTGATAATGTCAGATCAATTACTTCCTGGTGCTGTTTAGCTTGCTGTTTATAGAGATGAAGTCGAGAATAATGAAATCCTTTCAAGGCCAGCAGACGCGCTTTTAGCGGCTTGTACGTCTTTGATGCATTTTCGTTGAGCCCTTTTTCGATATATGGATATGATTTTTCATATTCTTCCAGCATGTTGAGGCAATAAGCTATATAATAATAAGTTTCTGCTTTACGTCTAGAATCTGTTGTTTTATCGGCGATGATACTGGCCTTTTTTGCATATTCTAAAGATATGAGGTAATTATTTTCGAGTGACTGATCTGCTTGCCGCAGGAGAGAGTCAATTGTTGATTTGTTGGCCTTATCTCGATCACAGGAATGTAAATTGACGATACAGAAAAATAATGATAGAAATTTCAAAAGGGTCCCTAAAATACTGTTTAACATAATTAGTAGATTAATATTCTCAATATTATATAATACTTAAGAAGAGAAATTAATAATTTTTATTCCTAAGACGTGTCAAGTGTAAGAAGCTAGGTTTCGTTCGGAAAGTAATTATTCAAACGTCGGTCAATTATATAAAGATATAAAAAAGACCGTTGTAGAAATCTTTCATTTTACAGCTTACTAACAAGACCTTGGCCACTATGTTGTATTAAAATTTCAATAATGGATTACATTTTTTTGTAAATTGTTGTCATTATGGGTGGCGTAGGTTTTAATTTTTTAATATTATTTAGTACATCTTAGAAAATCAGATGCAAGAAAACAAAAATGAAATCCTCAAACGAGGTACAGAAATTACCCAAAGATATTTTGAGTTTTTGAACCAACATATTGATGACGTTGTGTCGGGTAGAGTCATAGAATTTATGGAAATTAACGAGATCGCGAGCGCATTGTTTCTTTCGCATACCCATTTAACCGATACAATACAAAAAGAAACAGGAAATCATCCTTGTTATTATTATGATTTAAAAATTATAGATAGGGCAAAGGAGCTACTTTCATCATCCGCTACCCCTATAGCGGAGATTGCACGTATACTGACTTACGATCCTTCTAATTTTTCCAAGTTCTTTAAAAAGTTTGCAGGGAAAACCCCTGGACAATACCGCAAGAATCTAAAAAACAAAGAGGCATAAAGACTAAGCATAAAATTTAATAACTCGTTGCTATTAAAGTACCCTGTCCTATCGTTGAACTAAATATTGCTAGTTCAAGTCATTTGCACTATTTCTTACATGCTCTCTTAACCACGTTATAATTGTTCGCCTATCGAGAATATTATATTTTTCCATTGCTTCTTCGAGGAATAGTTCCCCTTTTACGATAGAAAGAACAATAAGTTCTTTATACTCTTTGGAATAGCGGTTAGCAGAATTCTTTTTCATAATTTTTAGTTATAGTGTTAAATAATCAGTTAAGCCTTCATATCAAATTGTAAGAAGACGGAAGTTTGAAAAATTCCGGGAAGTATCACATACCTACTACAAACTTGAAAAGTATTTTTTAAGAATTGAAAAAACTTACCCCCCAAGAACTACCCTCTAAGCTAATTAATCATTTAATATTTGGTTATTTAAGACTATATATTAAAAAAATGTAGTGTACTAATGATCGTAAAGAGTGAAGGATGATTCACAAGGAATAACGGAGGGAGCAAAAGTTAAAATCAGCGACAATTGAAATTCCGAAAAGCTCACCATAAAATCTACAAATGGGATGAACATCTTTGTACTAACAATTTTAAAACATTAAATAACGAGAAAAATGGCAAGAAACGATTTAAATGGAAAAGTAGTTTTAATTGCGGGTGGCGCAAAAAACTTAGGGGGCTTATTAAGCCGGGATTTTGCTTCAAAAGGAGCAAAAATTGTTGTTCATTACAATAGTGAAAGCACAAAAGCGGACGCCGAAAAGACTTTGGCAGATATCAATAACGCAGGCGGTGAAGCATTTTTATTCCAGGCCGATCTGACTGATGTCAAGAATATCGTAAAGCTATTTGATGCCGCAATCGAGCGGTTTGGAGGAGTTGATATCGCTATTAATACAGTTGGAAAGGTTTTGAAAAAACCATTTGCCGAAACGACAGAGGAGGAATACGATAGTATGAGTAACATTAATTCCAAAGTGGCCTACTTTTTCATACAGGAGGCGGGCAAGAGATTAAATGATAATGGAAAGATCAACACAATCGTAACCTCCTTGCTTGCGGCATTTACTGGATATTATTCAACCTATGCCGGAGCCAAAGCACCAGTAGAGCACTTTACACGAGCAGCATCCAAAGAGTTTGGCGCCAGAGGTATTTCGGTTACAGCAGTTGCGCCGGGACCAATGGACACCCCATTTTTCTATGGTCAAGAAACAGATGATGCGGTAGCTTATCACAAATCAGCTTCAGCATTGGGTGGACTAACAGATATTAAAGATATCGCGCCACTTGTGGAGTTTTTGGTAACTGATGGTTGGTGGGTGACAGGGCAGACTATTTTCGCAAATGGAGGTTACACCACACGATAATAGAAGATATAGCGGCAAGTAATTTAGTTATTTGCCGCTTTGTTAATAGAAAGATAAAATTGTTTTTGCTTTAATACTAAATAGTGGGATATATGATTCTGAAAATTATCAATTCAATTTTAATCCTTGTTGCCATATTTATGGGATTGAAACAAGGGTATGCCATGTTTTCAGGCAAAGCTGAAATGATGGAAATGTTTGGTAAATGGGGCTTTACCAGAACAGGGCTAACAGTCAATGGCATAATCACCATACTCGGATCCGTACTGATTTTATTTCCCAAAACATTTATGTGGGGCAATTTTATCATGGCTGCTGGGATTTTGTTGATTATTTGTTTCCATCTGTTAGATAAAGATATAAAAGGAATAATGATAGAAGTCCCATTTCTATTGTTAAATCTGATTATAATCTATTTGCAGCATCCTTTAAAATCCGTGTCATTATGAAATTAAAACATTTTATGACCATTGGAGCTGTAATATCAACATTATCTGCATGTGGACAAAAACAGGATAGCACAACCCCATCATTATTAATTCATAAAAACGAACAGAAAATGGATTTATCAAAACTAACAAATACACAGGTGAAGCAAGCTATTGAATCCTGGCAACAGGGTGATAGGGAGTTTTTTATTTCTTTCTTTACCGCCGATCCGACATTGACGGACGACGGTAACCCGCGTGATTTTTCAAATTTTGTAAAAATTGCCTGTGGTCATGAGTGGTTTACAAGCATAGACAAAGTTGAGAACAATGGGCTGGATATCTATGGAAAGTTTCATACTGAAAGCTGGGGGGATTTTAAGACATATTTTAAGTTCCATTTATCTAAAGAAGGTAAATTTGATGGCTTGGACATTGGACAGGCGAAGTATTAATAAATGTAGAATTAGTGCCGGGGAAAATTCTTTTTATAAAAGTTTCTGCCTTATTGAAATGAAAAAAATAAACTGATTATGCACCACAGTTTGCTACTTATCCTCGGCTTATTGTTCGCCGTATTTTTACTGGTGATGGCCATCAATATGGAAAAGATAGCTTTTACAGTGGATATGGATCTCAATGCCGGACAACCATTGCAACGACTAATAAATTATATTGATACAACATTGGACGTAGGCAATTATGGAGATCCGATTGCGTATAAGGCCACTTATTTAAAGAACCATCAAATTTTTATAATTCATGTTAACCATTTCTTTGTTTCTTATTTAACCTATTTTTTAATTCGTCGACAAACGGAACGTGCCCAGACAGAATTTTTATTGTAATAAAAATATATAAATGTTGTAAGGCTGCGTAGTGAGATGTGACTTTTTTACGTCAAAAGGGCCTGATTCTCATCAGACCCTTTCTCTTAGCGTTTATTTGTACAGTAATTTTTATGTTTCTTATCGTTTCCTCTTTTTTGTTTCGTCATCCAACGTACTTTGAATACTATTGGATTTTCACTGTACGACGCCAATTTTTATGTTGGTCCTTTCTTTCGAAAGGTAGCTTGTAGCCGTTTTGTATAATAAGAACAACAGCCGATTTGAAATAGTTTTATAAAAAATATCTTTTTTCAAATCAATTGTTGAACGGATTTTTCTCGTTTATATATTCCTTATTATACAACAAGTAGTTCTGATTCCAAGTGGATTATCTAATATCTCAGACATAGACCATCATTTTAAATTTTCCACGACAAATCCAACCCAATCTTTTTGGGGTATTGAAGGGTCGAGGTAGTGATCTGGCTGTAGGCCCACATTGTCTATTGCCATTTCTGGGATCCGGTAGCTTTTCGACCTGCAGTACCACAGCTGAAATTCACCACTTGGCGAATTTACATGGTGCATATTTGATATATCCAGAGCACCATAGGTGCTTTTCCCATAAAGTTTGACCTTGGCACTCTGTTTTGCCTCGAGCAGAAACTGTTCGGTAGTACTACCACAATATTCGTTTATCAATATGGCTACCTTTTGCGGAAACGGAAGAATTCGATCCATGCTATCAATAGAGATAATATTTTCTTTAACCCGAACGTATTTGCCAAGGTTTAAGTTCAGCTTGTCATAGATATCTTTAAATTCTTTCCTTGACTTTTCATCATATAAGGTATCCTTAGAGAGCGCCAACAATGCAGCGTTGTTCAACTCTGTGGAAAGCAATTCCAAACCTACCGTTCTAATGGGATTAGTATATAGGTAGGGAATCAATGAAGAATATGCATCATCAGATCCCCCTCCGTTGTTCCTTAGGTCAATGATCAGATTTGGCGCGCGAATAATTTTTTCATGGTTTACACGCAGAACGCTGTCGATGGACCTTTTATTAGACATATCGAAACTTGGTATACGGACATATACTGTCTTGTCTGAAATTTGTTCAAAGTAAGGACCACGGGAATATAAATAGTTTATATAACTTTTGACTAGAGGTGTATCTTTAAATGATTTGGACTTACGTACAAAAAAAGCCATACCATTGATATGGATCATATTGTTTCCGATAAATTCCACGGATACATTCTCTCTCGCGTTAAAATTTCTCATCCAGATTGTAGCTCGATAGTTTTCTCCATTCTTATATAGCTTGAATTTTACCTGACCCTTATTCCAAGGGGTCTCTGGAGCATCCAGCACAATACCTGTATAGCCACTATCGGTAGGAACTATACCAACTTTGTAAGGGGCGCTTTCCCATATGCCAATGGGTGAGGGCTCGCTTTCCTTATCAATTAGACGATTGAGCTCTTTTTCCTTTAAGGTTAATCTTTCATGCTTTCTGATTTTATTTTCATCTGGTTCAACGATTTGTACGGGTTCAGGTTCCTTTTTTAGATCAACAATTCCAAGATGTCCCTTCCTAAAGAATTTAAACCATTTATAAATCAAATTTATACAGTCAGCTTTGTTCTTGGCTGCTTTAGCCATTTTCATTATTTCATCTGTGTGAAGGTCGTAGGCTTGTTGTCCTTTTTCCTTCAATATGTACTCAAATCCAGCGTCGTTTTTTTCGAAAGTGTTCTTGATCCATGTAAATTCAGCATGGCAATCGCATTGAGATCCGCCTCGTACCTTATTAATAGAGAGCAAAAAGGAATTGCACAGAATAAACCAAAATAAGAAGTTTTTAATGACTTTCATAATGACTATAAATATTAGGTTATTGGATGTAAATTTTTATTTCGTTTCAATAATACACGATGTCCAATAGTCGATCCATTTTGGTAACATGCTGATTTTAAGTAGTGAAATACAATGGATTGATACGGGAACTGTTCGGAAGCGGACATAATTGTTCGATAATGATCAGTAATAAAGGGATTCCACTCTTTGGATCGTTTGGTCAGATGTGAGAAACTAGTTGATCGCGAGCGTAGAGCACCGACATCCTTGAGGAGTCAACAGATTATAGGTTTGCTAAAGTAACTTTGAAATTTGAGAATTTTACCAAGGCTACCTGGTTAACTTGCGGCGTTTGGGCAATGAATGGAAGGTATCCAAATCGATCAATTCGTTTAAAAAATCTTAATAACTAGTGGTCTGCCAAACTAAGTTATAGGCAGACTACTAGTGAATTAAATATTTATTATAGCCACCTCGGGAGATCTGGCTTTTTTACGTCAAAGGGCCTAATGATGATCACTTACTTTCTCTTCACATTTTCTTGTACAGCAATTGTTGGATAGCCCTAGGGTTTTCAAAAGCCAATGTTATTATCTTGGGGGGACACCTTATTCACCTAATACCTTGACGATGGCCAAGCCTACAGCCTTGGCTGATTGCGGATTTTGGCCAGTGATCAATCTGCTGTCAACGGTAACATGCGACTGCCAAGGTTCGGATTTTTCATAAATCCCACCCATTGCCTTTAGCCTATCTTCCAGTAAAAAGGGGACTACATTGCTGAGCTTTACAAGCTCTTCCTCTTCATTGCTAAAGCCGTTGACTTTTTTTCCTTTTATCAAATATTCACCGGTGCTCAGTTTGATGTTGGTTAAGCCAGCAGGTCCATGACATACAGCTGCAACAACGCCATTTGCCTCGTATATCTTGCTGGCAATCTTGGCGATTTCCGAGTCGAAGGGCAGATCCCACATCGTACCATGTCCTCCGGCGTAGAAGATGGCTTTATATTCTTCAGGTTTTACCTGAGAAGGTTTGAGTGAATGAGTGATTTTATTGTGGTAGTATTTATCCTCCCAGAATTTTTTGTTAACGGGATCATTCAGGTCTAATCCATCCACAGGCGGATTCCCGCCCTGTGGGCTAAGGAAATCAATCTCATATCCAGCCGCTGTTAAGACCTCCCAGGGATGTGAGACTTCACCCAGATAATAACCTGTTTTTTCGCCTGTATTGCCTTTTGTATCGTGGCTAGTAACTACAAATAAAACTTTTGGTTTTCTATTTGTTGCATAGGAATGCATCACCACTAGGGTTAATAAAGCTGAAAATATTCCTATTTGTCTAAAGAGTTGTTTAGCTTTCATATCGTTTTGATTTTCTTTTTGTTGGAACAAATTTCCTGATTTCGTATGGTAATTTGCTGTGACCTACATCACAAAATTAAAATTCGCCTCCCCATTCCTGCTATCCGCCGAGTTTTCCTGTCCGTTGGTCTAAAGCCCATAGGCTAGGGGCGTATTGTGTCGTAGTTTTGAGTCAACAAATAAGAACAGATAAAAAAACTAACACAATAAAATAAAGACATTATGAACCATCATGAGTGTATTCAAAAGACACTCATGATAGCTTTATCATCAAATAAAAAACAAATAATTTCGATAAAAAACTCTAGTAAAAACATTCGCAGCAGCAGCTTTAATCGCAGTATCCACTTTTGCTATGGCCGCTGAAGGACCGGGTTCAAAATCAGCAAAAGCAAACGTTAACCTTTCCACAGCAGACTTTGCCCTTGGGCATTATGTTGCGGTCACTACCGAAGGTGAATCGGCAGGGGTGGAGCAGTTATTTGCCGAAGATTTCAACCGAAAGATCCAAGCTTCCAATAGGTAAAATCACAGCCGTAGCGCCGTAGTTAAACTATTGAAAAAGCAAAAAGGAGAGAAACTGAACTATGAGGTAAGCACAGACATCTTAGAAGAATCAGCTGCCTATATGGTAGCGAAAGTGACAATGAAATTTGAGAACTTCACCAAGACTGACCTGGTTACTTTGGAGCGTGTGGGAAGTGACTGGAAAATATCTAAATCAATCAATTCGTATAAATAGGAGCCATCTTAAATAAATATATGTTATGACACCACATCGATTGATGTGGTGTTTTTTCTGATAATAAGATTTTCTTTTGATTGCTAATTTTTTTTAGATTTTCATATATTTGAGAAATAAACCTTTATACATGGAGCAGCGTTTTGTAGAAATTATTCAGCTTATTAAAGAATCTCAATCTAAAGCTATTAAGGCGGTAAATACCGAGTTAATGAATTTATATTGGCGTATTGGAAAGTATATTAGCGCGAGGATTGAAACTTCCGAATGGGGACAGTCGGTCGTCAAAGAATTGGCTTTTTTCATTAAGCAGCACGAACCTGAATTGAAAGGTTTTTCAGATAAGAATCTTTGGCGAATGAAACAGTTTTACGAAACTTATCGCAGCAGTGAAAGACTCTCGGCATTGACGAGAGAGTTGAGTTGGACAAATAATGTTTTAATTTTTAGTCGTACCAAGACAGTTGAAGAAAAGGAATTTTATTTGAAGCTAACTATCGAGGAAAAATATAGTTCCCGGGAGTTGGAGCGACAGATTAATAGCTCCGTCTTTGAACGCACAATGATTGGAAATGTAAAACTCTCGTCACTGCCGAGAGAATTTGAAGTCGACATTAATAAAGCGTTTAAAGATAGCTACGTTTTTGACTTTTTAAATTTACCAGAATCCTATAATGAAGGAGATCTTCAAAAAGGGCTGCTTCGTCAGATGAAAGATTTTATTCTTGAGCTAGGGCGAGACTTCCTATTTATTGACCAAGAATATAAAGTACAAGTGGGAAACTCTGACTTTTATATCGATCTACTTTTTTTTCATAGAGGATTACAGTGCTTAGTGGCATTTGAATTAAAAGTAGATAAATTTAAGCCTGAGCATCTTGGTCAATTGAATTTTTATCTAGAGGCTCTTGATCGAGACGTTAAGCGATCCAATGAGAACGCGAGTATTGGTGTTCTATTATGTAAAGATAAAGATAGTGAGGTGGTTGAGTATGCTTTGAGCCGTAGTCTTTCACCAACGGTGGTGGCGGAATATAAAACACAATTACCGGATAAAAAGCTACTTCAACAAAAGTTACACGAATTATTTGAACAGGCTGATAATAGTGATATTTAGATTGTTATTTGCATACTATATATCTTCGGTGCAATCACCTCCCCATTCCTGCTATTCGCCGAGTTTTCCTGTCCGTTAGTCTAAAGCCCATAGGCTAGGGACTGATTGTGTCGTAGTTTTGAGTCAACAAATAAGAACAGATAAAAAAACTAATACAATAAAGACATTATGAACCATCATGAGTGTATTCAAAAGGCACTCATGATAGCTTTATCAGCAAATAAAAAACAAATAATTTCGATAAAAAACTCTAGTAAAAACATTCGCAGCAGCAGCCTTAATCGCAATCTCTACATTCGCTATGGCCGCAGAAGGTCCAGGTTCAAAATCAGCAAAAGCAACCGTTAACCTTTCCACAGCAGACTTTGCATTAGACCACTATGTTGCGGTCACAACCGAGGGAGAGTCGGCAGGGATCGAGCAGCTATTTGCAGCTGATTTTAGCCAGAAGATCCAAGCTTCCAACGCACAAACCCATAGTCGTAGCGCGTTGATCAAATCTTTGAAAAAACAAAAAGGCGAAAGCTTGAATTGTACAGTAACTACCGATATCATCGAAGAGTCTGCAGACTATATGGTGGCCAAGGTGACGATGAAATTTGAAGACTTTACCAAAAAACTGATCTAGTGACTTTTGTTCGTGAAGGCAATGTGTGGAAAGTATCCAAATCGATCAATTCTTATAAATAGTACCTTATCACCAGTGGTTTGCCAGTCATAAAAAGGCAAACCACTAGTGAATCATATGTTTATTTAAGGCCATGTCGTGAGATGTGGCTTTTTTGTTGTCAATTAATTCTGAAAATTAAGTTTTTTGTATAATTTTAGCTAGTATGGGGCGTAAATGTCAATTGACTGATTGCTGTCTTTATAAAAAATATCTGGTGTATTATTAAAAAATTAAGATAACCTAAAATTGATCTTAAATACTATTGTATGTGGTTTAAACATATCATTATTGGATACTGGATTTTGTCTGTTTTATTTTTAACCGCTGTAAACGGCCAAAGTATACACACAAGATTATCTCGCGACGGTGACCTTGTTTTTAACAAAAAGAATCTCGTTGATCACGTAGAAATTGAATCTATTCTCTATGGTCTTTCAGGAAATACTGAAACCAGAAAAGAGGTTCATTATTTCAATGAACAACAGAAAGCTATTAGGGGTCAGAGCTATTTTGTGGAACGCGGCTATCGCGGATCATATCAGAATGAGTTTAGAGATGATACTTTGCTGGTGAAAAAAAATGTATTTAACAATGGCCCCTATAATCAGAATGATAAGTCTGTTATAGCATATCACTATGATCGAAATAACTTTTTGATTAAACAGATCAAAACAGAAGGTGCGACAGATATTTATAAAGAAATAGAGTACTTAAATGATGAGAAAGGCAACCCGATCAAATTAGTAATAGATGGAGGGAAATATGGCTATGAAGCAGCATCGTATGATTATCCAAATAACATCCTCCATACATCAATAAAAAATACTCAGAATGAGATAATAAGCACCTCAAAAGGTCTTATCGACTATACCGTTAAAAATGCGAAATACAAGTATAACGAATATGGTGATGTTGTGGATGAGGATGACTATAAATTTAGCTATAAATACGATGATAAAGCTAATTGGATAAAACGAACAAGAAAGAATAAACAACGAAATAAAACCGATCAGGTCGTTACGCGTAAAATAATTTATCGGTTATAAATTTTAGATGTTATGAATGTTTTAGAAACAATTAAATTTTTGGAAAATCCAGAGCGAATGCTATGACCACTGGATTTGTGACAAATTTTGAAATTAGAAACGATTCTTTGCGGATTTGGGACCTTGAAAGAAAAGGTTGGCATACCTATTTAATAAAGAATGTAACAAAAGATAGTTTGGTCCTCTTTGATCTAAATATGCAATATGACCTCACTTATTTCTATTATAAAAATAGTGAGGTCATATTGCCAGTTATCAGGTTAATCAGGATATTGGAAAAGATATTTTTCTTGGTTTTAATCATTTGGATATAAATTTATTGAAGTCCGAATATATTGGTGGAGGCACTGGTGCATCTGGACATTACGCGATATCTTTTGTTAAAAACGGTGAAATAATCAAAAGAGTGATTGACCATCAGAATACAGCACCGGATGAACCTTTACAAGGTTATATAGCTATGATTAGCAAATTAAGGCAATCAAAGGGGTAAAATATAAGTGTTAATAACAATGTGTCAAGGTTGGTGAGCGAGGAGTATCGTTTTTTCTATCAAAAAATGGGGATAAAATAGATTACTAATTTCTGCTGACAAGGGAGTTGATTTCATGGGACTCAAGGTCGCTAAGACCGGAAACCCAGAAAATATGTTTATAAAAAAAAGTTATAAATGGAAGAGGTTAATCTAAAAGCGAGAATAAAAAGGAATATGTTAGATATCCTGTCCGGAAAATCATTTAGAGACGAAACTAGTGAAATAATTCAACATCTAAATAAAAGCGATGCAAATGCATTCGTTGGCATTCAAAGAGAAGATGGAATCTATACAATTATTGGCGCCGAAAAGATTTATTATATGACGCCTTTAATGACTAAAGGCGATATTCCGATCGGTGAATTTCTAAGTATTTTAACAAAAAATGTAATGACGCTCGGCAAAACTTCAACCTATGAGTTTGTCAAAATTAACGAAAACAGTGCCGTTTGGGTTATGAACGCCGAAACGATGAATGCTTTATGGAATACGATACTTTTGCTGGATAGCGTGCATAAATCATGCTGAAATCTCCTGCTTCTGGTTTTGCAGATCCTATAATTTTATCATTTGAATAGATGTTAGCAGTTGGATGTCTAGTTTTTTCACCTCCCCATTTCTACCATTCACCGAGTTTCCCAGATCGTTGGTCTAAAGCCCATAGGCTAGGGACTGATTGTGTTGTAGTTTTGAGTCAATAAATAAGAACAGATAGAAAAACTAACACAATAAAATAAAGACATTATGAACCATCATGAGTGTATTCAAAAGGCACTTATGATAGCTTTATCATCAAATAAAAAACAAATAATTTCGATAAAAAAATCTAGTAAAAACATTCGCAGCAGCAGCCCTAATCGCAGTATCTACTTTCGCTATGGCAGCTGAAACATCAGTAAGTAAATCGGAGAAAGCAAGCGTTAACCTTTCTACAGAAGATTTTGCACTTGAACACTATGGTGCGGTAACAATCGAAGGCGAGTCAGCAGGAGTGGAGCAATTGTTTGTCGAAGATTTCAGCCAAAAAGTTCAGGCTTCAAATGCAACTACCAATAACCGTGACGAGCTGGTTAAACTCTTTAAAAAACAAAAAGGGGAGAAACTAAACTGTACAGTAAAAACTGACATCATCGAAGAGTCGGCAGATTATATGGTCGCCAAAGTAACCCTAAAATTTGAGAACTTCACCAAGACTGATCTGGTGACCTTGGTACGTGAAGGTAATCACTGGAAAGTATCCAGTTCAGTCAACTCCTATAAATAGTCTCTAATAACTAGTGGTCAGCTCGATTACAAAAGTTGACCACTAGTGAATCATATGTTTATTTAAGGCCACGTCGGGAGATGTGGCTTTTATTTTTTTCGTATTATTGTGAGTTGATAGCCATGCCTATGGAAATGAGAGTATATAAATAATTAAAATGAAAAAAAATCAAATGCTATGGGTTGTTATAAAGTGTTGTTTGTTTTTATTTTCCCTTTATACTCTTGTAAACCTTTTTACAGGTGAAATTAAGTTTTCTGAAATTCCATTGTATGTACTAAGTCTCGTAATACGACTTTTTGTAAGTTTTTTTATGATCTCAATTATATATTTTATAATTGTTAAAGTATTCCGAATTAAATAGATTTTTAGTTGAGTAATATGGCACAATACGATATCAAATGGCTAACAGATAGATTTGAGAATGGAGATACTTCCAAATTTATATTCTTTTGGGGACATACAAATAAGCAAAATCAAGAGGTTGGGAAATTTGTGTTTAGTCAATGGTATGAAAGCCCGTTTACGGTTAATAATATAACCTATAAGACTGCCGAACATTGGATGATGGCCCAAAAAGCATTACTTTTCGACGATATAAAGAACTTTGAGAAAATCATAAACTGCAATAGACCGGGAGAAGCTAAAGAATTGGGAAGACAAGTTGAAGGTTATGACGATCAGATTTGGAACGAACGAAAGTTTGAGATCGTTAGGAACGGAAATATACACAAGTTTAATCAACATCCAGCGCTAGCAGAATATCTATTAAAAACAGAACATAGAGTTCTTGTTGAAGCAAGTCCCGTTGACGCCATATGGGGTATTGGACTGTCACAGGATGACGTTGATATTCAGAATATATATTGTTGGCGAGGTCAAAATTTATTGGGTTTTGCACTTATGGAAGCACGGGATTTTATACGTCAAATCGGACATTTTGAGCCTCTTAACAATGCCCTACATCCCCCCTGGTCTAAGTTTCCGAGTAAAGATGCTATGGATATGTTTTGGAGAATGGGTACAGGGGAAGAATATATCATCGAATTCTCTAAGTATTATGGTGATTTGAATGAGCGAGAAAAGACAATTTATCAATTAACCAACCCTCAACCATATCAATGGGAAGGTTTTTATTCCTGACGAGTTTAAGTACATTTCGAAAGATTTTTTATTAAAATACAATAAAAGATGTCCCAGTATTTAGATCTATATTATACCTCAGTTTCTGATTTTGTCTATCAGACCTTTTATTCAGATAATCACCTGCTTGAATATCTGGAGGGGCATGCTGATTGTGGTGATGGTAAGATGATTGTAGGTATTAAGGTAAAGGGTACAGAACCGTCAGACACCAAGGTTATTACCATCTTTAAAAAAATGAAAGATTATTTTAACGCCTATTTTGGATGTATTACTTCGGAAAAAGCTCCTCAACCCATTTACAAGCCTCTGTAAAGGTTTCAATTCCTAAATTGTTGAATATCCTGGAAATTATTCCATTATTGCTCGATATTTCAAAATCAATTACTTTCATCCTTTATCTCGATTTTATTGGCCATTGCATTTTTAGCTGTGGTTTTTGTAATTTTCTACAACGATAAGGTCAATGTCCGCATAGTCTTTACCAAGTCGGTCAATTATAGATTTTACATCTTCCCAATTCAAATCTCCTAAGCCAGCACCTATTTTAGGCAGCGCTATTTTATTGATGTTATTTTGTCGGGCATACATAAGCATCTTGAGAAGGGAATCTTCAATTGCTTTAAGTTCAGCTTTGGTTTTCCAGGTTTTTTGGGTGCCTAAATTGAAAACAGTGCCTTCACCATAGTTATAAGTGAAAACATCGCCAAGGTTAAAACTCCCATCTTTACAACGCTTTTTATATTCCAGATACATTTGACCATATTTTTCCCTGAATTGTAAAGCGATACCTTTTCCCATTGCTCCTGCACAATTACAACCGTGCGCATAATTTTTTACATCTGGCAAATTGAATATATTTCCAAATTCTATATATGTAACCATTCTATTTTATTTTAAAAGCTATTTAAAATCGGTTTTTCAGTCCTAATTTATTGCAGATTATTTTAATACCGTTATCCCAACTGCAATTTAATGCTATGTTTGTATACAGCGATAAAAATAGCTGAAAATTACTCTTGTTTCTCATGTAGAGGCAAAAAAAATGCTTATTTGCTTTTAAACTCCCCATTCCCGCCATTCACCGAGTTTTCGTGTCCATTGGTCTAAAGCCCGTAGGCTAGGGGCGTATTGTGTTGTAGTTTTGAGTCAACAAATAAGAACAGACAAAAAAACTAACACAATAAAGTAAAGACATTATGAAAGCATTAGTAAAAACATTCGCAGCAACAGCCTTAATCGCAATCTCTACATTCGCTATGGCCGCAGAAGGTCCAGGTTCAAAATCAGCAAAAGCAAACGTTAACCTTTCCACAGCAGACTTTGCTCTTGAACATTATGTTACGGTCACAACCGAAGGAGAATCAGCAGGAGTAGAGCAATTATTTGCTGAAGATTTCGGCCAAATAGTTCAAGCTTCCAATGCACAAAGCCATAGCCGTAGCGCGTTGATCAAATCTTTGAAAAAACAAAGATGCGAGAAGCTAAACTGTACGGTAAGCACTGATATCCTCGAAGAATCCGCCGACTATATAGTTGCTAAAGTAACCTTGAAATTTGAAAATTTCACCAAGACAGATCTTGTGACTTTGGTACGTGAAGGTAATGATTGGAAAGTGTCTAAATCGATCAATTCGTATAAATAAATACCAACAGCCAGTGGTCTGCCATAGTATTCGGAGGCAGACCACTAGTGAATCATATGTTTATTAAGGCCAGGTCGAGAGATGTGGCTTTTTTACGTCAAAAGGGTCTGATTCTCATCAGACCCTTTCTCTTAGCGTTTATTTGTACAGTAATTTTTATGTTTCCTATCGTTTCCTCTTTTTTGTTTCGTCATCCAATGTGTTTTGAATACTATTGGATTTTTACTGTACGACGCCAATTTTTATGTTGAACCTTTCTCTCGAAAGGTAGCTAGTAGCCGCTTTGTATTGTAAGAACAACTGGCGATTTAAAATAGTTTTATCGAAGTAAATTATATTTGATAACTTGAGTTGACTTATTCTATAGCGCACGTTAGATGTATGAATTAGAGAGTAAATTAATAATATGAAAAAAAATACAACACTATGGATTATTATAAAGTATTCTTCAATACTAGTTGCTTTTTATATAGTTTTGGACCTTATTAGTGGGGAAATTAAGTTTTCTGAAATTCCGCTACATATACTTAATCTTATCATACGCCTTTTTGTTACTGTATTTATTTGCTATATTTTATTTTATATGGTTGTCAAATTATTTCGGCTTAAATAATGGAAAAATAGAAAGCTCCAAAAATCTGAGAGAATTTATTAAATGAACTCGATGCAGATCAAGCTTCAGATAAGAAAACAACAAATTTTATAACAAATATTGACAGCAAATGATTTGGGGATCTATAGTTGTAAACAGAATTGGTAAGGCTACACATTTCATTTTTAAAAATTTATACTCTATTGTGGTGTATAGAAAGGTAATTTCATGGAAGGAAGTGACTAAACCGGCTTCAGAAGATTTTTTTGATGTAATTCCTCTTGAAATATTTTATAATATTTTGGGTGGAGCTGTCTTGGTCGCTTTGCTTATTTTTTTGGAACAGTACTTATAAAAGACAAGAAGTCCTAATATTCATAATCGTTTCATCAGTTACTGAACAATTTTGAAGAAAACACCATTTTGTAGTGCCCCCAAAAAGTTAGACACTTTTTGGGGGCATTTTTATGAATTCGCGGCAGCAGCCCTGATTATAGTTCTAACTTCGCTATGGCAAGTATTAAAACAATATCAAAATCTGAAAAAGCAAATGTTAAGCTTTCCACTGAAGACTTTGCCCTGGAGCATCTCGTCATACGACTTTTTGTTTGCATTTTTATTGCCTTTATTGTCCATTTTATTATCGTTAAACTAATTCGATTTAAATAGATTTTAAGTTACAATATAGGCAGAATACGATATCAAATTGCTAATAGATGCTCTTTAAAAATGGTTGTTTTCTCAATTGCTGTTCGTATTGTTCTTTGCTTATAAATGGCCATAGTTCATAATCTCCAGAACGCTTAAATTCTTCAAACTGCTCTTTCCGCTCATTTAGTTTTACATTATAATGTTGTCCCAAACTCAGGGCAGTAAATAACAAGTCTTTAAATGAAAACCGTAATAGCGGATTTATATGATCAAAATAAGGCCACTCGTACTCAAAATCTGAATTTAGAAATAAAATAAATCGAGCAATGTCTTTCAGTTCTTTATCAGAAAACTGGTATTTGCCAGAAAGTTTATGATTTTCTAAGTCGCTATATAAACACCAGCTTAATTCGAGCATTGGTCTTATGATAGGATCATCAAATTTGGCTTGTTTTGAAGAATAATAATGTTCAGGAAGATAACCAAAGGAAACATTATCTAATATCTCCTCTTCAAACTCATCATTGCTAATAAGCCCGATGGTTAAATGTCTTAAATGGTACGCAAGTACCTTTCTGCGTGCTAAGTCAACCATATCAGAACGTTTTCTTAAAGATAAGCAAATATTCATTTGTTAAGATGTTAAGCAAACTTCACCTTCCCATTCCCACCATTCACCGAGTTTTCCTGTCCGTTGCTCTAAAGCCTGTATGCTAGGTGCGTATTGTGTTGTAGTTTTGAGTCAACAAATAAGAACAACAGAACTAACACAATAAAATAAAGATATTATGAACTCATTAGTAAAAACATTCACAGCAGCAGCCTTAATCGCAGTATCCACTTTCGCTATGGCAACTGAAGGCCTTGGTTCAAAATCAGCAAAAGTAAACGTTAACCTTTCTACAGCAGATTTTGCCCTTGAGCATTATGTTGCGGTAACAACCGAGGGAGAGGCAGCAGGTGTAGAACAATTGTTTGCCGAAGATTTCAGCCAAAAAGTTCAATCGGCAAATGCACAAAGCCATAGCCGTAGCGCATTGATCAAATCTTTGAAAAAACAAAAAGGTGAAAAGCTGAACTGTACAGTGACCACCGATATTCTTGAGGAATCAGCAGATTACATGGTTGCCAAAGTAACTTTAAAATTTGAAGACTTTACCAAGACTGATCTTGTGACTTTGGTCCGTGAGGGGAATAGCTGGAAAGTATCCAGTTCGGTCAACTCCTATAAATAAGTATCCAATAATTAGTTGTCAGCTCGGTCATATCTGAAGCTGACAACTAGTGAATCAGATGTTTATTAAGGCTACGTCGTGAGATGTGGCTTTTTTATAGTTTATGTTTTTTTATTTAAGTCGTTATCTTATCCTAAATAATTTTGTCAGGGATTTGATTTAATTGTGAAACTAAATAATTAATGGGGGCGGTCAATTCAGATTGGTTACAAATGTATTGCTCAATAACGCCATAGATTTCAAATGTTGATATATTAAAGCCATCTTCGATGTCATTATAATAAATTATTTGATTTCCAAATAAAGCAACAACCCAAAAACCGCCACCTTCATCTCCAAATGATTTTTCTTGCCACTTATGAGGAATTACTTTGATGAGATTCCAAAGGTTTAAAGCTTTAGAGTCCATTTTTTGTTCTGCCTCTAAAATAAGAAGTTCTATTTTGTCAATTGATATCGGTGTCCACATGCTCAAAAATAATGAAATTTTAAAGAGAATTATCTGAAATAGGTGTTCTTGTGCCAGGCGGGAGCAAAGTCGCAACGGGCCGGCATATTACCCATCTTTTTGAGATGCGACTTTTTCTTTTTTGAAATTCCGCTAAGACTTTTCGCTTGTTTTATTTTATCGATAACATCACCTTTCTTTTCCTTCGGGAACTTTTAGATGAAGGCTAAGTTTGTATAAGAATTAAAAACAACAGCATGATGGAAAATCAAATACAAGCAAAAAAAGGCTATCAAAATTTGCAGAGCAAATAAAACTCAGTTTTAAATCTGACGGGTTAATTAAATATTGTAATAATTATCTATATTAGAAGCTAGTCTATAATAACAAGCAATAATTATAGAAACAATCTAAATTTTATTTTATGTGGAGTTTAATCTTATACTTTTTATTCGGTATTGGTCAGCCTGCCAATAAACAGGTAACATCCGATAACATCACCGTTCATTCAGAAACTAGTGATACTGATGATGGAGATGGCGGTGATAAAGGAAACGTTAGACCTCCAAACCCGTAAAAATTAAGAATAAAACAACTAACTATGTGGAGCTTAATTTTATATTTTTTGTTTGGAATTAGTCAGCCTGCTAATACTGAACATTCGGAAATTCTGACAATTCAAACTTCGAGCTATGGAGACGGCGGAGATACGAGTACTCCTCGTCCTCCAATTCCACCTCGTCCAACAAAATCTTAAAAGATATGTGGAGTTTAATTTTGTATTTTTTATTACGGAATTGTGCGCTACCACTACTTTAAAAAAAATCTGGATAACTTAACAAAATTTCTATTGTCGACTACTTTGACAATGGGAATTTTGTCAAGTCACGAGTCAGTAAATGATCAATATGGATTTTTCTTCTTCTTCAAAGGGGTAGAAGGTCGATCTTAAGCAGAGATGTTATGAATTTTTCGAAAGTAATGAGTGTTATTACAAGGTATATCATTGATGTATTTGTTGATAGTGAACTAAATGGATAAAAGCAGTGTGCAAATTTTGCACCTTAGTGGTTCGGATAAACCTGTCAAGTAATCGCTAAAACCGTTGGAAGGAAGACGTTAATGTAAGAATAATAGAGGAGCATTTCAATTTGAAAGATTCGACAGCTGTGTCTATATTTAAGTAAGGCAGCACAAAAGGGTATATTAAACTAGTGAAACATATGATTAAAATAATCCTAACGCTTATTCACTTTCTTATATTGGTTGGCTGTAAATCGTCTATTGAATCGACTGACTATTTTGGGCAGGCCCCTCCTGATTCTATCCCTATAGTTTTTGCTCCAGGCATTGTTTCAGTGCAAGGCCGTTTAGAGCATGGTATTTCATTTACACCTGATACCCGAGAATTAGCATTTGGGGTACTCAACAAGGACGACTTCAGTGGGAAAATATTCTATGCTAAAAAGATTGATAAAAAATGGACTGAGCCTATGATTTTTGAACCATTAAAAAGTGAATGTGCCTATCTTCCTTATTTTTCGCCCAATGGTAAATCCCTGCTTTATACTCAAAATAAAGCTAGTAGGGACAACTTTCATACTGATATTTGGGTAATTGAGAAGGTTAATGATAAGTGGGGGGATCCAAAAATGCTACAAGCTCCGGTAAACTCGACAAGTAGGGAAGCCAATGCCTGTATGACATCTGATGGTACCATCTATTTTTCTTCTAACAGAAATTGTGCTGGAAAAGATAACTGCCACACCGCGGATTTGTTCTATTCAAAACTAAATGATGATAGGTATCAAAGTGTCGATATTATTCCTGAATTTGTCTCTTCGAATGATGAGGAAAGTGTATTCATTTCGCCAAAGGAGGATTATATCATTTTTTGTAGATATACAGACAATGAAAGCGGGGTGGACTTGTATATCAGTTATCGTGACATCAACAATCACTGGGTTGAACCTCAGCGAATCGATTCAACAATAAGTTCAAAAGATTGGGACAGAAGACCATCTGTGAGTATTGATAATAAGTTCCTATTTTTTACCCGACTGCAAATTGGAGAAAAAGGAATAAACGAATCAGATATCTATTGGGTCAATACGTCAAAACTTTTTAAGCCGTTTGTTTATAATGCTCTTTCTGATATAACGGTTCGAATAGGAGAGAAATTCGAGATATCCGTCCCTAAAGATTATTTTAAAGATATCGACGGTAGGCAATTGACCTACAGCGTTAACCACAACCAGTTTGACTGGCTAAATTTTAATAGTGAGCAAATGAAATTATCAGGGCGCCCAACCGTGGCTGGAGACTTAGAGCTGACTTTCACAGCAAGTGATAAGCATTCAAATAAGACAGACCATAAGGTTGTAGTAACCGTAAAAAAATAAGTATTGCTTTAGGGCTTTTGATTAACCTCCCCATTCCCGCCATTCACCGAGTTTTCCTATCCGTTAGTCTAAAGCCCATAGGCTAGAAGCGTATTGTGTCGTAGTTTTGAGTCAACGAATAAGAATAACAGAACTAACACAATAAAATAAAGACATTATGAAAACGCTAGTAAAAACATTCGCAGCAGCAGCTTTAATCGCAGTATCCACATTCGCTATGGCAGCTGAAGGACCAGGCACAAAAGCAACAAATGCAAACGTTAACCTTTCTACAGCAGACTTCGCCCTTAACCACTATGTCGTGGTAACGACCGAAGGCGAGTCAGCAGGAGTAGAGCAACTATTTGCCGAAGATTTCAGCCAAAAGATTCAATCTTCCAAAGCTCAGTCACATAGTCGCGATGCGGTAATCAAATCCTTGAAAAAACAAAAAGGGGAGAAACTAAACTGTGTGGTAAGCACCGATATCATCGAGGAATCAGCGGAATACATGGTTGCCAAAGTAACTTTGAAATTTGAAGACTTTACTAAGACAGATCTGGTGACTTTGGTTCGTGACGGCGACAGCTGGAAAGTATCCGAGTCGATCAATTCGTACAAATAAGCAGGTCGTTTAAAATAAAAATATATGTTGGAGAGCCATATCGGAAGATATGGCTTTTTTAATGTCAAAATAGCATGATGTTAATCAGACTCTTTATCTAACCTTTTGCTTATACAGTAGGTTTTACTTAGGTCCTCTCGATACATAATACTTGATAAGGCGTCTTGATTTTTTTTGTAATAAATAATAAATATTTAGTGATAATCGCTAAATATTTATTATTATTGCATTAAATATAAAACTTATCAATTATGAAAAAAATGGACAACATCGTTTTTAAAGGATTATTCGTAGTCGCCTGGATCATATTTGTTGGATTATCTATTGAAGCAGGAGCCATTATTGTTAATTTCGTTTTCAGTATTTTCAAACCGGAACTGGTTGGAAGACTCTATCAAAAACTTGATCTGTCGGCTATGTACAGGCAGAGCCAAATGTCTTTTTACACAATCTATTCTTTTATCATTGTCATTGCAGTATTGAAAGCACATTTATTTTATCTGGTGGTCGAAATGATGCACAAATTGGATCTGAATAAACCCTTCAATAATTTAGTTTCCAAACAGATTACAAAGATCAGTTATTTAACATTTTCAATTGGGCTGTTGAGTTATGTTGCACAAGAAACCGTGGGTAGAATTCTAAGGAAAGGCTACGAAGGCGGAAGCTTAAATCAATTCTGGACCGATAGCCAAGCATTTATTTTAATGGCTGCGGTAATCTATGTGATATCTGTTATTTTTAGCAGAGGAATTGAATTACAAAACGAAAATGATTTAACCGTATAAGATGCCGATAATTGTAAATTTAGATGTCATGATGGCTAAGAGAAAAATGTCATTGAACGAACTATCAGAGAAAGTTGATCTTTCACTTTCAAATCTTTCAATATTAAAAACTGGAAAAGCCAAAGCAATAAGGTTTAGCACATTGGAAGCAATCTGTAAAGTATTAGAATGCCGGCCGGGAGACATCTTGGAATTTGTAGAGGGTTGAGGAATGAAAGAGGGATTCTAAAAAGAAGACTTCCTAAAGTAGTTAATCATCAAATAACAAAAGCGATCTGATTGAGGGAAGGTACGATTAGTAAACAATTAAGTCAAAAGGGCGATATTAATCAGACCCTTTATCATAGCGTTTATCTGTACAGTAATTTTTATGTTTCCTATCGTTTCCTCTTTTTTGTTTCGTCATCCAATGTGTTTTGAATACTATTGGATTTTCACTGCACTACGCCAATTTTTATGTTGATCCTTTCTCTCGAAAGGTAACTAATAGCTGCTTTGTATAGTAAGAACAGAAGCCGATGTGAAATAGTTTTATTGGAGTAAATTATTTTTGATAACTTGAATTAACTTATTAAAATAGACAAGGCTTATATCATCAAAAACTTTTGGCGCCACTTTCGGTATGTCCTGCTTTGAAGATGAATTTTGCCCTCGAACTGCATATATTTTCCGATGAGCAAGATGAGACGATCATTAATAGTCATTGTAAAAATATCATTATAACAGGAGTAATTAAGTGAAGGATTAGAAAATTTATGGTAAATAGAAGTGTAATCAAAAAGCTCTCAGACAACGAGCTTGAAAAGTATATAAAACCAGATAGTAGATCAGTAGCGGATGCTGTTCAATATGCTTATGAGATTCTTAAAGATAGGGGACGAGATTTTGCTCCCGCTGAATCAGAGCAGATCGAATTGATGATCAATAAGAAACGAGAAGCAGAGTTTGCGGAGGAGAATTCTTGGGATGAGGGAGCTACAACTGATGAAGATGCTATCAAACTATATAAAAATAGCGCGATATTATTTTTTTGTCTGTTTTTTGGAGTTATTTTCGGCGCTGTGCTCCAGGCTTTAAATTTCGTAAAAATAAAAGATATCAAGGGGGCTGTTGTCTCTTTGTTATTTGCAATAGGCTTCACTCTGTTACAGATTTTTATTATCGATTATATAGGTGGAAACTATATGGACATCACCGATGGTAGTTTTTATATCAGGCTGTTTCTTTCAGGTATTGGAGTAGTCGGCTTATCTCTTATTCGCGGGCTTATGTTTCCGAAAGATCTTAAATATAGAAGCAGGTCTACTGTAGTCCCGGTCGTGGTATCATTTTTAATATTGGCTGCTATTTTTATAATGTACACAACAGGCTGATCTAAGTGAAAAGCAATCATGTAAATGAAATCAATATGTACGATAAGAACGGAATGATCGGAGGTTTTCTGACAAACCGATGGCTTTCAATCCCAGCCTGCTTAGAAATATAAAGGGGTATGATAAATAACAAAACCATTATTGCGCCAATAAATTGATAATCTGTATTTTGGTTCGCTTGAATTGCCAAAATTAATCTTGGTACACAGAGCATTAAGATTAGGGATAGACCAAACTCCCAATTGAAATCGATGTTCTTTTTAAGAAGCTTCTTAAATAATATTGAATTCTTTTATCTTCCCATTCCCACCATTCACCGAGTTTTCCAGATCATTGGTCTAAAGCCCGTAGGCCAGGGGCGTATTGTGTTGTAGTTTTGAGTCAACAAATAAGAACTAAAAAACTAACAATATAAAATAAAGACATTATGAAAACTCTAGTAAAAACATTCGCAGCAGCAGCCTTAATCGCAGTATCGACATTCGCTATGGCCGCTGAAGGACCAGGTTCAAAATCAGCAAAAGCAACTGTTAACCTTTCCACAGCAGACTTTGCCCTTGTGCATTATGTTGCAGTAACTACTGAAGGTGAATCAGCAGGAGTAGAGCAATTGTTTGCTGAAGATTTCAGCCAAAAAGTTCAAGCTTCCAATGCACAAAGCCATAGCCGTAGCGCGTTGATCAAATCTTTGAAAAAACAAAAAGGCGAGAAACTGAACTGTGTGGTAAGCACCGACATACTTGAAGAGTCGGCGGACTACATGGTTGCCAAAGTAACTTTGAAATTTGAAGATTTTACCAAAACAGACCTTGTGACGTTGGTGCGTGAAGGCAATATGTGGAAAATATCCAAATCAATCAATTCATATAATTAGTATCTCATTACTGATGGTTTGCCAGTCATAAAAAGGCAAACCACTAGTGAATCATATGTTTATTAAGGTCGCGTCGAAAGATGTCGCTTTTATTTTTTTGTATAATTGTGGGCAAAATGAACGCCAGCTAAAATTATAATCCAAACTTTCTTGGGTAATAAGATAATGATACCATAAAATATTGGGTTAAATTATTCAAATAGCCAGTGGTGAACTCTGAGCTGCTTTGTCGAAAATAAATGCCCTTATTTTGTTTCAAAAGATCATAAGCGGCTAATTTAAATTCCAAATTATTGCCTTTTAATACTCGGTATGAGGTATTGGCATTCCATATCAACACATGGTCGTTTGAAAACGTAGATCTGTTGTACCTACTGTTCGCATTGCTATTAATACTCCACCTTTTGGACAGCGCAAGGGTTGCACTTAATCCCGTACTAAGAAAATGGGAGGAATAATATAAGAATCCATTCTCTTTGTCACTTTGTTTGTTAAACTGCCAGGTATTAATAAAACCGAGAACGATATGATCAATATTTGTGTAATAAGTATTCAGGTTGAGATTGCTACTCCAATTATTGACTTCGCGTTTTATTCCATCCATGTACTGATAGTTATTACCTTTGCTTATATTTCCTCTAAGGCTGAAGTTAATGGACTGTTTCCTCCGTAGCGCAACCGCTTTTTCAACATTATACCCCACATTAAATACATAAGTTGGGGCTGTATTCTGGATCGCATAATACTGTATCTGATTGGTTTTGTTGGTGATACTGTCAGCAAATCCATTATGGACCCACGTAAATGATGGCGATAAAGACATGATTAGCCCATATTGTTTGGATTGCGAAAAACTCAACAATGCGGAAAGAACATGCTTGTTGACCTTCTTTAGCTGCACAGCTCCAAAATAACGAAAGGATGGATTGATATTATCATAAAACGGGCGTAACCGATCCAGTTCAGGATAATCCTCCTTGTATTTGTATGAAATACTTGCTTTTTGTTGGTAGAAATTGACCCGTGAAAAAAAATGTTCTACGCTTATTTCAGGTAATATGGTGACGAAATGCTGTTTAATATTCCTAAATGCTAAAGTAGACTCGTTCTTTTCGCCTTGCCAGTGTGTACCCAATTGCATATTTAAACTCAAATGACTATTTTTTCGCCCCACTAGATTTTGTGAATACAAGGAATGTTTATAGGTAAGGGAGGGCTGATATATCCATCGGTTAAATTTCGATTGATGGGTCAGTGAATCTTCAATTACCATGTCGTTGTCCCGAACCAAATTGTCGCTTGCAAGATGTTGAAGACTGAGGTGCTGTTTAAAACCAAAATTTTTATAATTGATATTGATCTTAATTATCTGATTTATTTCCTTCTCATGGGGCATGTAAGCACGCACCAGATTTCGGCTTTGCGCTGAATCAAGATAATTGGTAAATTGACTTCCTACCTCCCTGTGTCCTTGGTCTGTTTGTCTATTTATCTGGTAATCAATATAGAAAGAGAATTGGTCAAAAAAGTGCGTGACCGTTTTACCTTTTATCGGTGATGCAATTTTATTTTGTATACTTATACCAGTCTGAAAATTAATATAGTCTTTGTTATCGGCTGATTGGCGAGATTCTTTGTTAAACGATTTGTTATTGGTATAATCATATTGGGTACCGGATTGTCCTGAAGAGGAATTTTCTTCTCGAAAAAAATCAAGTGTACTATTCATGGAGATAGGCCGCTGACGAAAGTTGTTTGAAAATTGATGCGTGAGACTCCCGTTCAATCGTTTCGATGCATCATTATAGGCGCTTGTGGATGTACGGCTATTGTTGAGTGGGTTTTCTTCAGCAATAAGTTTGCTAATCGCTGAGTCTCTGATTTCGCGCTGGCTGTTATTATAAAATAGATTGGCTGTAAATATATTATTCCGGTTTGTTTGACCCGTTGGTAAAAAATCATGTTGATAACGTGCACCAGCTACTGTCTGTCTAGTTATCCCTGGACTTAGAAAGTCAGAGCTAAAATCATTATTTAAACCTACTCCCTTGAATGTGGTATTTTCTAAAAGCTGGTTAAGATCAACAATATTCTTGTTGCTATTATTTTTGGAAAAAGCCAAAGTGGCTTGACGCTGTTTATCGCCATAATTGGCCGTGAGGTAAGTGTCGTGTCGTTTATCAGTACCATAGCCAACTGTGAGATTACCAAAAAACATTTTTTCACGCCCATCTTTGAGTACGACATTCATAGCATAGCTTTTATCATCGGGATTTTGGAGCTGCTGAGTCTTTTCTCGGCTGTCATACACCTGGATTTTCTTTACAGCGTCTTTTGCGATATTTTGGAGAGCGATGGATTTGTCGGTTCCAAAAAAAGGTTTTCCATTGACCCAAATATTCTGAAGTTCTTTACCATTATAGGTAATCTTATCATCACCCCAAAGCATGAGCCCAGGAAGTTTGTGTAGTAAATCCTGGATAACAGCATTGCTGTCCAATTTGAAAGCATCGGCATTAAACTCCAGTGTATCTCCGTTCATCCGGACAGGAGGCAAAATTTCTACAGTATCCAATTGATTGTCTCTTACCGACATATTGATCTTACCCAAATCCAATACTGAGCGTGCGGATAACTGTACGATTTTCTTCATTTTTGAATACCCTTGATGTGTCCATTCGATCAAAAGATTTTTATGAAGAGGCAAATCCTCAATGACAAATTTACCATAGCGATCAGATAAAGCTATCTTGCTTACTTTGTCCTGACCCATTTCGAAAACAGATATGGATGTGGATTGTAAATAGGTGGTATGGACTGAATCGATCACAACGCCTTTTATAGACTGCGCATAAAGCGCGAGACCTGCAATTACAAATAAAAATGTTACCAACCACTTGGCCATATCTTAAAATGAATTCAGTTTAAACTTAACAAGAATAGGGTTTTTAGACTTGATCAAGTTCGCATGTTCTTTTTTCATCGTATGATTTTCTTCATCCGACTTGTTGTGGGCCGAGCTTGTTTCATTGGGATACAGAATACTATATAGATATTCTCCATCGCTAAGTAGATAATCATTCCATCCAATAATCGGTAGATAATCATTACTGGCATCCGGCATAATATTTTTAATAGCTAGCACTTCATGATTCTTAGTGTTAACAGCGATCCATGAACGATCCCCGCCATAGGTGATAAGCTGTAATAGTAAATAATCTTTGTAAGATAAAATCTGATTGAAGCCCAATAGTTTTTCTTTGTTCTCCATCATAAAATTATCAAAGCCAATTTGATCTTTAATATTATATAAGAGCGCCGTGTCGACAGAAATATCTTTTGGGAAAATAAATTTATAGACTTTTTGAATTCCTTGTTCACCGAGTTCAAACAACTCGTAATTATTGGGAAAATTGGCGAATGCGCTATGGTGTTGCATATTTGGCTGAGATAGTGTTCTATCTAGATCTCTAGAGATGGCATACGGATTTAATTTATGGTAAGTGATTACCGCTTGGCCATTATATTGTAAAGCTGTCAAATCCGAACTCTTTTCTTTTGGTTGCCAAAAGGACCAGACGGTGTTGTTAAGTGTGAGAGAATCATTTGCCGTATTTGTTGCCGCAGGGAGATCTATTACCTTATGTTGTCCTTGATTATTAAGCTTTACGGCGAAATGAACTAATCCCAAGATAAACCCACCATTGGAAGAAGTAAGCGTTTGCATAGGTTCTATTTGAGGAAGCTTAAAATCAGTCGACTTAAGCGTGTTGGTTATTTTTCCAGCATTGTCCATCAGGGAAACTTTTGTATTACCATTAGACAAAACAGCAATCGTAAGATCGGAAATCTGTACCGCATTGATATAATTTATAAGGTCAGCTTTCTTGTCTGCGGAAATGGGGAAATATTGCAGATCGGAAATATTGTGCTGAACCAGACCTCCTGAAGCATGTTTTGGTGAAATCCGAATCTCTTGGATGGGTATTTCCGATGAATATAATAATTGCTGCCCTTGTACGCTCATGACACAAAATAGCATACTCAGAAAACTGATAACTCTCATAATAGGTTAAATACTTGATTAACTTAATTTGGTTTATTTTTTATAATTATATGCGATAATTTATTGTTTAAGATACAAAAGTCAGCATGTAGATTCAAGTTATTTTACAACAAAAAGATAACGTTATCGATTGCGTAAAATTTTATTTAGGGTGGAAGTGAACCTTTCTTTACTTGCGCAACAATGTAAGTTGCTTTTTAATGTCAAAAGGGCCTGATTCTCATCAGACCCTTTCTCTTAGCGTTTATTTGTACAGTAATTTTTATGTTTCCTATCGTTTCCTCTTTTTTGTTTCGTCATCCAATGTTTTTAAAGACTATTGGATTTTCACTGTACGACGCCAATTTTTATGTTGGTCCTTTCTGTCGAAAGGTAGCTAATAGCCGTTTTATATTGTAAGAACAATAGTCGGTTTGAAATAGCTTTGTTAAATTTTGGAATATGTTATTTTTCTCTTTTCCAATGATTTTTTTTCTTTACCTTTTTTTTGAAAACGTGTTGTTGATATCCAATTACCGTATGTATCATAGACATTATCATCGCTTATTTTTCCGTTTTTGCTGATATATCCTTTTTCTGTTTTAACCGCGGTTCCTTGTTGATCACACTGTGTGCTTATTACTAAATCATTTGTGTAATCATATTCGGCTTTTGTAAAACCAAATTTGCCATCATTTTCCATATAAAGAATAGGATCTCCCTGTTCGTTGTATGCAATGTCTATTTTCCAGGTACATTCCCCAAGATCATTTAGGGTAATTTGCTTTGTTATATTCCCTTTACTATCTCTAATATAATATATGGTGTCTACTTTTAAAGGGAGGAGCGGATGCTTAACTTCCATTCTTCTTTCCACGAGTATCGTATCGTTTAGATATTTGTTTTCGAAAAAAAACGTTTGTTCTCTAGTCTGATTGTGTCTGGATTCGGATACAACTCGGTTGTGCTTGTTAAAAATATAGGTGGTTTTTATTTTTTCTGCACCATTCGAAGTATAAAAGACAGTTTCCTTCTCTATTTTTTCTACGGGCACATTTGGAAGTGTTTCAATTGTGAAATCTTTGTCTCTCGTATACCGTAAGATATTTTGGCTATAAACTGAGTTAGTATATGCAATCATCAGTATAAAGAAGAGGATTTTTACTGTTTTAAAGGTTAGGTTGCCTGACATTGTCGTTTATATATAAGATGAGTAGGGACAAAATTATGGAACATTTAGACATCAGTTTCGCCTCCTCAGATAATGTTGAACGTTAGTTGTGAGTGTTATTAATTCAAATCAATAGGTTGTATTTTTATTGCTCTTTTTTTTCATAGCTATCCCATAACCGATGAGACCTAATATAATTGAAAATGCAATCTGTAAAATGATGATAAATATCCATCCAATAATACCATATTGGTATAATTTCTTTTCAAATCCGCTGAAATTTGCTCCCAGCCATAATGAAAGGAATAATCCTACTATACTATCATAAAGCCCTAGCTTTATAACAGACCACAAGGTTGTTTTCAGATTTTGCTTCAATCCAATTAGATACGCTAGGCCGATATAAATAATTATCGATACGATGGAAAACCAACTATAATCAATTTTGAGCCATCTGGATAGGAGTGAACCCACTATCGCCACTAACGTGACAGTAAATATCCCCTGTTCTAAGATTTTATTATATGGTTTTTCTATTGGTGTTAACTGCCTTTCCATTAGTATTAATAAATAGTAAGACAAAGATAGAAATTTCACCTCTCCATTTCCACCATTCACCGAGTTTTCCTGTCCGTTGGTCTAAAGCCCATAGATCAGGGGCGTATTGTGTTGTAGTTTTGAGTCAACAAATAAGAACTAAAAAACTAATACAATAAAATAAAGACATTATGAAAACTCTAGTAAAAACATTCACAGCAGCAGCCTTAATCGCAGTATCAACATTTGCAATGGCAACTGAAGGCCCTGGTTCAAAATCAGCAAAAGCAAGCGTTAACCTTTCCACAGCAGACTTTGCTCTTGAGCATTATGTTGCGGTCACAACCGAGGGAGAGGCAGCAGGTGTAGAAAAACTATTTGCAGAAGATTTTACCCAAAAGATCCAATCTACAAATGCACAGTCTTATGGTCGTAATGCTGTGATCAAATCTTTGAAAAAACAAAAAGGAGAGAAACTGAACTGTCAGGTAAGCACGCAGATCATCGAAGAGTCCACAGATTATATGGTGGCCAAAGTAACCTTGAAATTCGAAAATTTTACTAAGACTGATCTTTTGACTTTGGTTCGTGAGGAGGATAGCTGGAAAGTATCCAGTTCAGTCAACTCCTATAAATAGTATCCAATAATTAGTTGTCAGCTCGGTCATATCGAGAGCTGACAACTAGTGAATCATATGTTTATTAAGGCCACGTCGTGAGATGTGGCTTTTTTTATGCAGCTAACGAACCTATTCCTTTTGTTTCTGCATGATTCCAAATTGAACATGTCGATTGCTGTCTGGTTTTATACGGACATATGTATCCCAAATATGTTTTGTCACAGCTTTTAATGATTTATTGAGTTGGACTGGGTGATATCCCGGGCCTGTAAAAAACTCAACTTCGTTGTCGATTTTCGAGTACCAGATATTCCCAATGTCTTTTACCGCTAGGCTGTCAGGTTGTGTGATTTTACGAAAATGCTCTAGTCTATCCTGATCTAATCCAATAACCTGATACGCTTGTGTTTTGTCTTGGCAATCGACCTGAATATATTTTTCGCCATTCCAGCACATGCAATCTTCGGGAGTCAAAAAATGTATTGTAATAAAAATAGCAACAATTAAAGATGCAGCTCCGGTAAATCTTAAGGTATGTTTATTTAGAAATGGTTTTTTCTGAGGGCCTGATTCATATTTATTTCTTTGGCTTTCATCAGCTCCTTCCGGAATAATTAGCTGACCATTGTCAACATGTTCTATATTCGCAGTAGTTTCCTCTTGATCTCCTTCCGAAATAACAAACTCATCTTGGCTAATACCTTTGGGGCTAACAGCTGCGGAGGGCACCTTTTTAGTACCATCTTCAACAGGCGGATCATCCTTTTCTTGCGGTGGGGCATTGTCAATTTGTCCAGGTATATTATCATAATTGTAGCGGAATGGTCGCGGTTGATAATCCACAAGTACAGCTAATAATTTGACAAGAAGCTCATCTGGGTTTTCTGTTTTACCTAAAATAAACTTCTGTAAAGCTCTTAACCATCCTGTTTTATAATTGTAAATAGCATCTTCTAAATTTTTTTCCTTTTTAAGTGGATCAAAGAATTTCTGTAAGACCTGAATATCGGCTTCTGGTAACCCTTCGGACAATCTAATTAAGCAGTAATCTCTCAAGTTTGCAGGTGAGGGGCTGGCCAATAATTCATCCATTTCTTGTTTTCTTTTCTTTTCCTCATAGAGGGAAAGAACCCCTTCTTTAAATATGTTAAACGTCGGCATGGCTACAAAATTAGGTTCTATTTCTATCGGTATTTACGGAATCCCGTAAGCAAATAGTCAATTTATACATCGGAATTTTCAGTATAACCGGGATTTGAAAAGACCTTTCGGACTTAGCAGTATCATTTGATAAAAAGGTTTTTAACGGCTATAACTTTGTTCTCGAAGTCAGATGATAGATCGATTAAAATTATAAGACTAAGATACTAAACTGATTTCACAATGAGAAGATCTCGCGGTAGACATTAGCCGGTTTGGGAAGCAGCTTCTGCCTTCCGCGAGTGACACTCTTACTTCCCAAAAAATTCAGAAGGCCTTCTGAAATCAATGCAGTAACCCCATGCGTGGTGCATGGGCCTGCCAAGGTTTTACATTCTAATTTTTTGAATTATGTGGAGTTTAATATTATATTTTTTGTTTGGAATCGGTCAGCCCTCTAATTCACAACCAAACACTGGTGCACCAACGATACAGACGGCAGATGAACCACCATCGGATGGTGATGGTGGAGATAAAGGCAACCCACCACCAGATAAATAATTGTTAATGTCTATAATTCAAAGAGCTGATGAATTCAGCTCTTTTTTTATTTGGAATTGTTTAGGTGGTGTTTTTTGAATAAATTCGAAAAAAACTTAGCCGTGCAAAAACCTGTTTTACTTTTGCTATTCACGTTGTTGATTTTTTCCTGTTCGAGAAATAAAGATGAAAAAATTATCAAAACCGTAAATAATGATTACGATAAAGCATTTGCTTTCTTCAAGCAGGGCCAAAAGGACAGTTCTTTCTTTTATTTCGAACTTGCCAAAGACCAATACTTGAATTCAAATGATAGTTTGGGTACTGCTAGATGTTTAGTTTTTATTGGATTACATCAATATGATGAGGGAGACTTTTTCGGGGCACAAGAGACGTCGTTATCGGCAATTCGTTTTATTGGTAATAAGCAAAAAGATTCATTATTATGTTATGCCTATAATACAATTGCAAATGCTTCAGATGAAATGAATCAATACGACCAGGCCATCCCATATTACCAATTAGCTATTAAGTATTCTTTTAAATCTATCAATACTCTAATCTATAAAAATAATCTTGCTGTCTGTCTCAGAAATGCTAAACGTTATTCTGAATCCATTAAATTATCTACGGAAATAATATCGAAGGTAACCAAAGGCACAAATGAATATGCGAAATTTTTAAACAATCTTGCCAAGACCAAATGGATGGCTGATCCTTCCTATAATCCAGTTCCTTGGTATCAAAAAGCCTTAGAGATACGTATCAAACAAAAAGACTTATGGGGACAAAACTCTAGTTATGCTAGCTTAGCAAAATATTATGATGGTAAAGACACTGATTCATCTATTTATTATTTAAATAAGCAATATAAAATTGCGCTGGAAATTAATAGTCCTGATGATGAATTGAATGCTTTACGTGGGTTAATTCAGTCCAATGCACTTTATTCTGAACGCTATTTACAGCGCTATTTGGCATTAAACGACAGCATCCAACAAGCCCGAGCCGCTGCCAAAAATCAATTTGCTCTTATCCGTTATGAAGTCGAGAAAAACAAGACCGAGAACCTGAGACTCGAAAAAGAAAATGCTGAAAAGCAGAATCGCCTCATTAGGCAACGCGTTATCACCGGTGCAAGCATCTTTTTGCTTGTTTTAGTTGCAGGAGGTGGTACCTTATTGTACAAACGCCGCAAGCAGCGGCTCGAACTTGAGGCGCATAACCGTGTCAAAGAAACCCAGCTCCACCTCTCCAAAAAGATCCACGATGTTGTGGCCAACGGCATCTATCGTGTCATGTCCGAGATTGAACATAACGAAGATGTGGATCGTGATGGTGTACTCGACAAACTTGAAAACATGTACCATCAGTCCCGTGATATTTCGCACAATGTCGAACAGCAGACCATTACAGAGATACCGTACAATGAACAGCTGGCCTCCCTGCTCAAGTCCTTTGCCGCTGATCACCGTCGTGTATTGATCGCAGGGAACGATGCTGAGCAATGGACTATTGTCAATAAGCGTATTAAAGAAGAGGTAAAACATGTTCTACAGGAACTTATGGTCAATATGAAGAAGCATAGCCAGGCCGAGCAGGTTGTGGTACGCTTTGAAAAATCAGATCAGCAGCTCACCATATATTATAAAGATAACGGAGTCGGGATGCCCACCGAAAAATCACAGGGAAAAGGTCTGGCGAATACGGTTTCCCGTATTGAAAGCCTCGGCGGCAAAATTATCTTTGTCAGTGAACCGGGAAAAGGGCTCAGCATTACGACCAATATCCCATTAGTATAAAAGACAATAATGTATGTTTAAAAAAGTACTCATTGCCGAAGACCACGAGATAGCCAACATTTCAGTGCAGAAAACCCTGCACGACCTGGGTATTCACAATACCAAATACGTGTACTATTGTGACCATGCCCTTACCTGGATCAAAAATGCCATCCGCGATGGCGAACCCTATGATCTGTTGATCACCGATATCGAATTTGAAGACGACGATAGTCCACAGGAGATCAAAGATGGTCTTTCGCTGATCAAAGCGGTCAAGACCGTGCAGCCCGATATCAAGGTTATTGTACTGACGGCCAAAGACCGGTCGGCACTGATCAATGAGATGTTTCGAAACAATCAGATTGACGGATTGGTACGCAAGGCTCGTCGTGACGGACAGCATCTGCGCGAAGCTCTACAGGCTGTCTATCAGCATCGTACCTATCAGTCGCCCGATAGCAAGAAGTTTATTCAGGAACAGAATTCACACGAGTTTACCCAATTTGACCTGCATATCGTGAAGTTGCTCTATGAAGGAATATCCCAAAAGGAAATGCCCGAATACCTTCAGCAGCGTGATATACGGCCATCGAGCCTCAGTAGTATCGAGAAACGGCTCAACCTGATGAAAGATGTGCTCGGGTTTACCAAAAATGAACAGTTGGTGGCCCATTGTAAGGAACTAGGTTTTATATAAATTATTTTTATCTCCTTACGGGTTCCCGTAAGCGATCGTTATTGTATTGCATTAGGTTTGTATGGACGGATTTATAGCAGGAATTATATTTTTCGTTACATAAAAATATCCAATGCATTCAGGATATTTAAAGCTATATGTTAATCAATTTTATGAACAGAAAAGGCTATCGGTGAATAGCCTTTTTTGTTTTATTACTACTCGTGAGTTTTTTCACTTGATAAACAAATACTATTTAATCTGCCTTATTCGAAAATGTATTAATTGAATTTAGGGAATAATAAGCGATCCCATTGTCAGGGTATTCTTCCAGAATTTCTTTGTAGAGTGCCTTTGCCTTTTCGGCTTGCTCAGTCTGAGAATAACAAAATGCGATATTACAAAGCCCCATTTCCCGATAGGACATTTTAGAGGCGCTCAACATTTTAAGTGCACGATATTTATCTACCCATTTGTATTTTGTAAAAAAAACAACGCTCTGCTTAAAGTGCTCGGTAGCCGTTTTGAAATCCTGCTGTTTGATCGCTTTCATCCCCTTGTTGTGGCTGGAAGGGATAAGCTGTTGCAATAAAATAAATAAAAGGGAAAAAAGCACTGCACCGATAAAAATCCCATGTTTTTGGAATAGAAATGCAAAAACAGCTAATAAAATGGCCCAGACCAAGATGATAATGATAACAGCAGGCCAGGATACTGACCGAACGATTGGAACATTTGCGCTCATTTGATTCAGAATGATTTGGTTTTAATCCATGCTAATATACTGAAACCCTCGCAAAGTCTTCCTTTTCAGTGTTGTTTTTATATTAAGTTTTGCACAAAGATCAATCTGACCAATTCTTAAGCTGCGCTTTACGGGAAACCGTAGAATCGCCATTACGGTTTTTGATAGTTTTGAATCGATGAATCAACAAACATTAGCAATTTCATATAACCGTATTTAACTGAAAATCACTATGAATACAGATCAATTGATCCAGGATACACTCTCAGATAGCAGAGTCATCTATGAACGTGTTAGGCAGGAGCTTTCTAAAGCCCGCACCGAAGTTCTAATTGCCATGGCTTGGTTTACCGATAATGAACTGTTCGCAACAGTCCAGGGATGCCTCGATCGTCATGTAAAAGTTTCTATTATAATATCCGATCAGCCCGATAATGAAAAGCTTGATTTTGCACTTTTGGAAAGACAGGGAGCTGAGGTGACCAAGGTCAAAAATGTTGGCTGGGGTATCATGAATCAGAAATTCTGTGTGATCGACCAAGGCGTTGCTATCACAGGCTCCTATAACTGGAGTAATAACTCCAAAAGCAATAATCATGTAAGCGTTATCGTCACCAATTATCCAAAGACTATCGCTGAACTCACTGATACTTTTCATGGGATCCGTACTAGAGCCATAAGGATCAATAACGGTGAATCATTGGAAGATATCATAGCATCCGAACAAATAGAAAAACCTATGCAGCTTAAACCCGAAAACCATACTCCCCAATATACTTTGTCTTCAGGAGGAGAACTCAGCTTTCAGCAGCAGTCTTTAAAAGAGTTCAAGGATGTACTGGATAATATTATTGCCTCTGAAGTAGGCGCCTTTGATAAGGACCTGGTCAAGCAGAGCGGCTATAATCGCGCCAAAGAAAACAGTGGCGATCATCAGATTCTTCATCAGGCCATGGATAGTCTGTACTCCAATTTCATCAATGAAATTGAAGTTATCGCAGAAAAGAAAGATCGTTTGAAAGTGCGCATTGACGAACAGCAGAAAGTGAGTTCGACCAATATGGAATTTCGTACAGAACAGGAAATTGAAAAAATTAAGGGCAATGCAACGGTAGACAAGCAAAATCTCGATTCGGATATCAATACTTTGACCGCAAAAATTGAAGAGAAACGTCTTCAAATTACCTCGAATAACAATACAAGAATCCCCTTTATCGAAAGTAAGATCATTGCCTTGAAGCAAAAGATCAAAGAATTGGAAGTTGAGTTTGTAAAGCCTGCAGTCAATAAACCTATTATGTCAATCCTAGCAGCTACGACTTTATTACTTGCTCTGTATATATTTGTTTTTTACTCCTCTGTGGCCTATATCTTTATTTTCTCAAAAGAAGAGATTAATGAAATGATGTTGCTAGGCTCAGCAAATACACAATCACCCGAAGTCTTCAATCCACACGCTATTACTAAGATAGGGGAGAAAGGGATGGGCGGTATACTATTTCTCTTTTTGTTTGTGGCTATTCCGCTCGCATTGGGTATGTACAAAGTTTTTAAAGATCTTTTTGATGTCAGTGAAAATAAGGAAGTCCAGCAACATGGTATTATTCAGAAGAGCAAAATGGCTTTCGTGAACCATTTGGGAATTATTCTTATCCTCGTTGTTGATATTTTTATTGCCTATAAAGTGTCAAAAAATATCAATGATATTGAGTTGTTGACCAATAAGACAGATCAACGACTGTCACTCTTAAATGTTCTTGCAGATAGCAATTTTTGGCTAGTCTTTATCCTAGGTGCGCTGGGTGTGTTTCTTTTTGGATTCTTTTTCGAAAAATTAATGGGCCAGATTAACGAACGTAATCTTTCTTTTCAACAGCAGAAGACTAAGCATATTGTCGAGAGCCACCAAAAAGAGATCGGCGAATACCAGGAACAGATCAATAAGATCCAGTTGGAGAACGATGCTCTACACGCTGAACTGTTTAGTTTGCAGGTAAACAAAGAAGAAAAAATAAGTCAGATCCAACAGCTTCCTATTCAGCAGAACGAGCGGGTAGGCGCCCTGCAACATCAATTGCTCACTTTCAAAGAACGGATCAGTAATATCGGACAGATTTACAAAAGCCAGATTGACAATGACAAGCTGCCTATTTCCAAAGCCGAGATGGAAAACCGGGTCAATATCTATATGGAAGGTTGGAGCAAATATCTATACGAAGTATATGCAATCTTAAAAGCAGAGACCAAAACTCGTGAGGCTGTAGGTGAATGCGAAGCCTGGCTTTCCAATTTAGGACTACAGTCTGACATTAAACACGAACTTTTAGAAGACATTACGGCTTTTAACAATTAACCAATCAACTAAATGAAAATCCCCTATATTTTTCCATTATTTATATTATCCTTACTAGTGAGTTGCCAGAATGATGACTCCAAAAAGCAACAGGTCATGCTCAAGGATTACAATATTATTATCGCGCCAGACCTTTCTAATAGGATCAACACACAGTTATATCCAAAACCAATCCACGATACTGTTTTGATCCAAGAAGTCATTGACCATAGTGATGAGCTATTAAAACTCCATAATAGGAGTTCTGGTCAATTAGATGTTTATAAACTTGATTTTATCAATCGGGGCATATTAAATACCTCATCATTCGATCCAAAGCGGATGACTATCGATTTTAATCGGTTTTCCAATAATCAGCTCGATAGGGTCAGCTATATTCGCAAGGGGCTGAAAAGCGATGTAAAGGCGTTTTCAGATGAGGTAAACCGGGTCTATGATTATGCATTGAAAAATCAGTCCGGCGCGGATGTCTGGAATTATTTTAACGAAACGATCAAGAGTTCGCTGGTAGACGTTTCACCAAAACGAATAGACGGGAGCAGCAAGATCATCGTGGATAAGAAAAATACCAATGTCCTACTCCTTTTGACCGATGGTTATATTGAGAGTACAAACAAGGGGATAGGTTATCGGCTGGGATCGGAGCTTGTGAGTAAGATCCGTAAAGATTATAATGCGAGTGGTAAGCGAGATTTGGCAGCCTTTATACAGGCTGACTCCAGCTATGCAATCAATAAAACTGATTTTAATCTAAAAGATGTGAATATCTTTATTGGTGAGCTTGTCGATCGCTCATTGGATCCAAGTGGCGCCGCTAAAGAACAACCTACCGATTTTCAGATCACCAAGGTTATCTGGGAGAAGTGGCTTAAAGATAGTGGCTGTACCAATGTCAAGGTTATACAAGCCGTGAATACAAAAGAACAGTTTTATCAAGAGTTTGAACAATTCCTCAAAACATTGTAGGCCGGATGAAAAAGTGGGTAAACATAATGATCAAACTGGGCGTAATCGCCCTGTTTTTTCTGCTTGTTTTTTTAATGAGCTGCGTGCGGTCCGAGCAGACCTCTCGGTCTTTCGGTTTTTTGGAAAAAAGTAATCTTACAAATTCAGATGAGGTAAGGGTGTTTAAGGTGGTCGATGGGGATACCTTCTGGATAAAAAACGGAGTTGGCAAAAATGTGAAGATCAGATTGATTGGCATTGATGCCCCGGAAGATCGAAATGTATTTAAAAAGAAGAAACATCCATTTGGCAAGGTATCCAAACGTTATTTGGACAGTTTGATCTTTGATAAAGAGATCCGCTTGGAATATGATGTGGATTCACTAGACCGCTATGGAAGAACTTTGGCCTATGCTTACTTGAACGAGATATTTATTAATGCAGATATGATTCAGCATGGTTATGCTCTTTTAATGACTATACCGCCCAATATTCGTTACGAATCGCAATTCGTTGTGTTACAAAAGTATGCAAGAGAAAATCGCCTAGGTCTTTGGAGCTTAAGCGATAAACCCATATTTGATTAAGTATTTAGTTCATAAAAAGTAATTTCTTGCCTGGCATTGGCTTATGTTGTTTCTATCCAATAGGATTCCAAAATAAGGCTGAGTACCCGTCTAAACTATTTAAATCACTCTATTATGGTTTTCCGTAAATAATTGAGTTTTGCTAGATCTAAATTTGTACAATAAACAATATTACATTGAAATTTTATGAAAAAGTATTTATTAATCTTATTTATTTCCTTCTTACTTATCGGATGTAAAAAAGAAGACGCCGAAAACGATACGTACGGTTATGAAACTGAATGTGAGCAGTGCGACATTAACTATGTTGATGATCTAGGGACTACGGTTTATGTGAATGGTCATAAAGGAACATGGAAGAAAGAGTTTCCACGGTCTATATTTTCAGATATGCGGGTGACAGTGACAGCGAGGCCATCGACTTCCAACAAGAATGTATCTGCTCATATTGTGAAAAACGGTAAACGCTTGATCTCACAGAGCGGAAGTTCCAGTATTACTGCTAAACATACGGTTATCAGTTCGGGTTCGAGCAAACCCATTTCGGGCATTTGCGGTGCTCCAACCCAAAAGGGAGGATCATGCCAGCGAAAAGTATCAGGTGGGGGAAGGTGTTGGCAGCATAAATAGTTGAATTTTATTAATTTTTAAATTTATAAATATGGCAGCAAGACATGAAATTAAGTGTATCAAAAAGACAAACCGTCTAAGCGCACACGAAAGAATTGAAGAAATTGGTGGAAAAAATGCAGATGGAACTTCATGGAGATTAACTCAACAACGAGCGATATCTGGAATTGAGGATGGGACAAGGAGTTTTTATGTAAATCGGGGGGGAAATGTTATCGACGTGATTGTGGCAACAAGTGCCTTAGGTAACAAATATATTAAAACTAGAAATGATGGCGAACAGCCTAACAATCTCCTATGTTTACCAGAATGCTCATAAGTCTATTTAAAGATACTTGAGATTAAAGATCAAATTTTGTCCAGATTGTTGAAATAACAATCTGGCTTTTTTTATGAAAAATAAACCTAATCGTCGCATCGACATCGCTATGGCTGTTGGCAAAACAGCGTTAAAACTAAAAAAGCGGTCGTAAACTAGATCTATGTATAAGTGGTTTATTTTTAAAGTTATAGATGTTTTGGGGTTATTTGGAATTTCCAATATATTCTAAGTTGTCAAAGAATCGTTCAATCAACCTTCTGTCTTTTGTAATGATTTCTACAGTGCCTTTTGCCTCAAATTTAAAGTCTAACTTAGTTCCATAATTGGTTGTCAAACCATTTGGAAAATCTAGCGTCACCATATAGCTTTCCTTTGCTTCTCCATTAACCTGTTGTGAAGTGCTTACAAGACCGATATCTTTTACTTTAGCTTTGATATAGCCATATTCCAAATAAGGATAATCCGCCATTTTGACGATTACGTCTTGATCTTCTTTTACTTTTCCAGCACCAGAGATAGGTAATAATACTTGTCCTAACAGGGTATTCCTTTTGGGTACAATGGAGAATAAAGGTTCTCCCGCTTGAATAAATTGATTTTGACTCCAAAATTTCAAGAATTGAACTTTACCTTCCATTGGGGAAATGATCAAATATTGCTTTTCCCACAGTGCAATTTTATCAATCAGATCGTTGTAGGAGGTAATTAGATCGAGCTCAAGTTGCAATTCTTTCTCAGTCTTGGTAATTCTATTTTGTTGAATCGAATTTTGCGTGTTGGATATTTGTTCTCGTACAGAACCTGTATTACGTAACGAAGTTTTATACTGATCTGTTGAGGTGATATTGGAAGCCAAAGACTGTTCATATTCTGCTTGACTGATGACTTTGCGTGCTAACAAAATAGAGTCTCTCTCCAAGAATTTTAGATTGAGTTTACTCTGCTCTTTGCTGAGATTTTCCTTTTCTGTTAATATGTGCAGAGCTTGACGTTGCTCCTGTAGGATATCTGCCAATGCGTGTTCTTGTTGGTCGTACAATCGGTGATCTTGATAATCAGCAAGCTGCTTAATGCCTGTTAGAAATGAGGAATAGGGAATAGTTAGGTCTCCCAAATTTATATTTTTAGGAAGAGAGTCATAAAAAACTCTGGCTTTAAAGTTCTCCAAATTAAAATCAGCAATATTTGTTTTTATTTTCTTGATCAATGCTGGAGCAGCAGGGTTGTCAATCCAGGCAATAAGCTGTCCACTATTCACTGTATCTTGTGATCGAATTTCATTAATCTTTAATTTTCCACTTTGCTCTGAAATTAATCGTAGTGGCGCTTGTTGGGCAGATACCGTAACTTCGCCTATTACAATATCCGGATATTTGACAATAAAGCCAAAGAATACTAGCAATGCGACAATACCTATTACTATATAAGTAATGTATTTAGCAAAGGTATTGGGCATACGCTCAATGATATCCCGCACCTCTTCTGTGCGGTTTGGGATAATTGATTTTTTCTGGATAGCTTGTTTTACTTCTTGAAGTTCTTGCATAATGATTTCGTTAATTATTAATTGGCTAAAACCTTTACTTCGGATTGGCTTTCTACCAATTGATAATATCGTCCTTGTCGTTGCATTAAAGATTCATGGCTACCGACTTCTATAATTTGTCCATCCCGCATTACGATAATCTGATGAGCTTTGCGAATTGTACTCAGTCGGTGGGCCACTACAATAACTGTTTTCGCATGAAATACTTCGTCAAGAGCCTGAGTGATTTTTTGTTCATTTATAGTATCCAAAGCATTAGTAGCCTCGTCAAAAAAAAGTATGTCAGGGTTTTTATATAGCGCTCTTGCAATGAGAACACGTTGTTTTTGCCCACCACTTAGACCACGACCGTTTTCCCCCATTTTGGTTTGATATTCTAATGGTAATTTTTCGATTTCATAACCAATATTTGCGGCTTTAACCGCTTTTTTTAATCTTTCATTGTCGGGTTTTTCATCATCTAGAATAATGTTATTTAGTATGGTGTCATTAAATATCTTTCCATCCTGCATCACAGCACCACATTTTTCACGCCACTGTCTCAAACCTATATTATTTATATTCATGCCACCAATTAAAATTTCACCATAACTTGGTTTGTATAACCTGAGAAGAAGTTTTAATAACGTTGATTTTCCAGATCCACTATCACCTACTATTGCTGTAATTTTTCCATCTGGTATGACCAAACTAATATTTTTTAATGTTAACGGTGCAATATTTGTGTATTGAAAGGATACATTGTTAAGTACTATGTCTTTATTGCTAGCGAGTTCAATATCATTATTACCGGTGTCTTCGTCTTCATCTTTTAATAGTTGGACCTCATTAAGTCGCATAAATGAAATTTGAGCAAACTGAAATCCTACCATAAAGGATATTAATTGTTGTACAGGACCATTTAACATGCCGATTATAAATTGGGTGGAAATCATGACCCCGAAAGTGATTTCACCCGCAATAACAGCTTTTGCACAGAAAAAGGTAATAAGTAAATTCTTTACGGAGTCAATAAAACCAGCTCCTAGATTTTGTATATTATTAATACCCAGCATCCGGAGATTGACCTTAAAAAGTCTTGCTTGTATACCTTCCCATTTCCAACGTTTAGCTTGTTCATAGTTATTGATTTTAATATCTTGAATACCACTTATTGTTTCAACCCAATAACTTTGGTTCTTTGCAGTCAATTCGAAATAGTCCCAATCTAGTTTTTTTCTAAGTTTTAAAAATCCCATTACCCAAAATATATACAGTGAACTACCGATTAAAAAAATCCAAAATATAGTCGTGTTGTAAATGAGTAATATAATTCCAAAAATTAAGAAAGTTAATGTAGAAAAAACAAGATTGAGTGAATTATTCATTATGAATGAACGTATACGTTCATGGTCATTTGCACGTTGTAGAATATCACCTAACATCTTGTTTTCGAAAAAAGCCACAGGAAGTTTCATTAATTTGATTAGGTAATCCGAAATCAAAGCAATATTAATGCGTGAAGACAGATGCTGCAATATCCAATCCCTTACGGCTGAGCTTAATGTAATGCTCACAATAAGAGCCAAATTGGCTATCAATACAATGTTGATAAAACTAGTATCTTGGGTTTGTATACCTACATCGATCACAGCCTTGGAGATAAAAGGGAGAACTGCCTGCATTCCCGTAATCAAGAGCATGACCAAACTAAGATATAGGAAGCTCTTTTTGTATGACATAAAATAGCCCAAAATGTTTTCCATATAACGGCCCCGCTCAGATTTTTCATGAGCATGGCGTTGTTTGAAATCAGCTTGTGGTTCGAGAATCAAAGCTATTCCGGACGTTTTATTTGCATTATATTTGATCCATTTATCTTCGAATTCAATCCCGGTATACTTAATATATCCTTTAGCAGGGTCTGCTATATTGTAAATGACTTTGCCATTTCGTTTTTCTATTATGTCATATAATACTACAAAGTGTGAATTGTCCCAGTGAATGATAATTGGCAATGGTACTTTATCAATGACGTCTTGAATAGAACAATGAGCTGCTAAGGAACGCAGTCCGATACGCTCTGCGCCATGGGATATACCGGCAAGAGATACACCTTCTCTCGTATTTCCACAAAGATCGCGTAGATATTGCATGGAATAATACTTGCCATAATATTTCGCAATCATTTTAAGACATGCTGGACCACAGTCCATTATGTCAAGTTGTCTTTCTAATGGAAAATTTTTTATACTCATAATGTCCCCTAAAAATTGTGTTTTTTATTTTCAATTTCAATAGACGTTAATTATTTAATGGAAAATT
>NZ_JBWKUH010000013.1:0-150579 GCF_059420745.1 Sphingobacterium sp. GW821-FHT03E03 | reverse complement strand
GCCAGGCCCTTAAGTTATATAATCTACTTTTCAATGGACCACGCATCGACGCTGCAGGGATCCACTAAAATCGGTATTGGTCTACAGGTTTTACTGTTTTTCCTCTTATACGATTAGCAATTCTAAGAGATATTATCTAATTTAGTCATTACAGCAATGTATATATGATGAAAGCTAAACGGATATCCTTACTCAGTATTTTACTTTTATTTTTCTTTAACAGCAATAGTTTGAATGCACGGGGGCAAGCATTGGATGATGGTGTTTTGCGCATATTGGCGATTGGGAATAGCTTTTCGGAGGATGCGATCGAGCAGAACCTTTACGAATTAGCCAAAGCAGGGAAGAAAAAGATCGTCATCGGTAACCTTTATATTGGTGGGGCTCCATTAAGCCTACATGTAAGCAATGCGAAAGGAGATAAGCCAGCTTATCGCTACCGGAAGATCAATCTGGACGGTCGGATGTCAGAGCGGGCAAATGAAAGACTTTCTACGGCTTTGGTAGATGAAGCTTGGGATTATATTAGTTTCCAGCAGGCAAGCCCTTTGTCGGGGGATTATGATTCCTATGCGAAGGATCTACCACTTTTATATGAGTACGTCACAAAACATGTAAAGTATCCGGAAACACACTATATATTACATCAAACCTGGGCCTATCAGAATGGTTCATCGCATGAAGGTTTTGTCCGGTATAATCGTCATCAGAGTGCGATGTATACGGCTATCGTAAACACCTCTCAGGAAGTCTTTAATTGGGGGAATTTTAATGTATTGGTACCTTCGGGAACAGCTATACAAAATGCACGATCAAGCTATTTAGGCGATCAATTCACACGGGATGGATATCATCTTAATTTGGATTATGGACGTTTTGTAGCCGCATGTACCTGGTACGAGGCACTGTTTAAGGAAAATGTTGTCAATAATACGTTTTTGCCACTCAAAGTGACCTATATTGAAGGACAGATTGCACGTGAAGCTGCACATCAAGCGGTGGGATCTCCTTATGGGGTTACTGTATTGAAGGATTTTCAATTAATGAAATAATATATTTATATGAGTATCAAAAAAAGCTATTTGATCGAATTGGATCATGAAACAAAAAATACCAAACGTATTTTGGATCGGATACCAGATGAAAAATTAGATTGGCGTCCGCATGAAAAATCGATGACTCTAGGGGAGCTTGCAGCCCATGTTGTGGAGTTACACAGTTGGGTGTCTAAAGCGATACCAAAAGATGCATTTGATTTTAAGGTCGATTATCATCCACTCAAGGTGTCTTCGGTAGAAGAGCTTAAATTGGCGCTTTCTGAAGGATTGGAAAAGAACAAAGCTGCCATAGAACATATAGCTGAGGAAGACTGGTTTAAGGACTGGGTATTGAAAGCTGGAGACTATGAAATAGCACGTTTACCACGCGCTGGCGCTATACGTTTTATTGTTAACAACCATATTGTCCACCATCGTGGACAGCTGACTGTATATTTACGGTTACTCGGTATTCCAGTACCGGGTTTATATGGGCCTTCGGCGGATGAACCGATGCCCAGTATGTAGTATCATTTGGATATGGTATAGAAAAATAGATATAAAAATAAAGGGGATCAATTTGATCCCCTTTATTTTTATATGTTGAATTGTCTAATTATTTAGCCAATTCTTCAGCGATTGCTTTTCCGATTTCAGCTGGAGATTCAACTACACGAATACCACACTCACGCATGATTTTCATTTTTGCAGCAGCAGTATCATCAGCACCACCAACGATTGCACCAGCGTGGCCCATACGACGTCCCGGAGGCGCTGTTTGACCAGCGATAAACCCAACAACAGGTTTAGTGCCGTGTTCTTTGATCCAACGTGCAGCTTCAGCTTCCATTCCACCACCGATCTCACCAATCATGATGATCGCTTCAGTCTCTGGGTCGTTCATTAATAATTCAACAGCTTCTTTAGTTGTTGTACCGATGATAGGGTCACCACCGATTCCGATAGCTGTCGTGATTCCTAATCCAGCTTTTACAGTTTGATCTACCGCTTCGTAAGTTAAAGTTCCTGATTTAGAAACTACACCTACGTTACCTTTTTTGAAGATAAATCCTGGCATAATACCGATTTTAGCTTCACCTGCAGTGATGATACCAGGGCAGTTAGGACCGATCAAACGAGATTTCTTGTCGCTTAAGTATGATTTTACTTGGATCATGTCTTTTGTAGGGATACCCTCAGTAATACATACAATCACTTCGATACCCGCAGCGGCAGCTTCCATGATTGCATCTGCAGCAAATGCTGGAGGTACAAAGATAATAGAAACATTAGCTCCTGTAGCGTCTACTGCATCTTGAACAGTGTTGAATACAGGACGGTCTAAGTGTTGTTGACCACCTTTACCAGGAGTCACACCACCAACTACATTTGTTCCGTACTCAATCATTTGAGTCGCATGGTAAGTACCTTCGTTTCCAGTGAAACCTTGAACGATTACTTTTGAATCTTTATTAACTAATACACTCATTTCTTCTTTAAATTTTGCACACAAATCTACTATTTTGCTTTCTAAAATGGAAGCAATGTGGATAGGAATGTGACCTTTATTGATAAATTTTTAGTTCAGATTGCGTTTTTGGATAAAATCCCAAAGGATAATGCCAATTGCGACAGATACATTAAGTGAATGCTTGGTGCCATATTGGGGGATTTCGATACAAGTATCGATTTTTTCCATGACTTCTTCATCAACTCCATTGACCTCATTTCCAAAAATTAATGCATACTTTTTATCCGAGTTTGGCTCAAATTGATGTAACATGACACTATCATCCGCTTGTTCAACGGCAATGATGATATAACCTTCTGCTTTTAGTTGATCTACGACGTCAGCTGTATCTTTATGGTATTCCCAAGACACGGATTGTGTAGCACCTAAAGCAGTTTTTTCGATTTCCCGATGTGGAGGAGTGCCGGTAATGCCACATAAATATATTTTTTCAATAGCAAATCCGTCTGCGGTACGGAAGGCCGAGCCGACATTGTGCATACTGCGAACATTGTCTAAAACGATTGCGATAGGCGTTTTTTCTTGTTTTTTAAACGATTCAACATCTGTACGTTGAAGTTCATCCATCGATAATTTTTGCATGTCGCAAATATACTAAACCTAAAAAACAAAATAGATTTTGAATATTGAAAATAAGGTGTTATTTTTGCAGTCCGAATTACAAGAAAAAATTGAATAAAAATTAGCTAAAAAAAATGGCAAATCATAAATCAGCGATCAAAAGAATTAGAGCAAACGCTACTAAACGTTTAAGAAACCGTTACCAAGCAAAAACAACGCGTAACGCAATCAAAAAATTACGTCATACAACTTCTGCAGAAGAAGCAAAAACATTGTTACCACGCGTAATTTCTATGCTTGATCGTTTGGCAAAGAAAAATGTGATCCACAAGAAAAAAGCTTCTAACAACAAATCTAAGTTAACTAAATTCGTTAACGGTTTAGCGTAAGCTTTCTGTATAGATATTGAGGGGTGCAGCTCGCTGTATCCCTTTTCTTTATGTTATATACTTTGGATTTCTCTTTCCAAGCGAATAGTAATAAAAAAAAGCATCAATACTGATGCTTTTTTTTATTTTATTAGCAATAAGCTATTGCTTTAAATTGGGCAATAACTCCGCAATGACTTTTTTCAACTTATTGGGATCTTTCATATAAGGTTCCAAATCATATAGCTCTACTTTTTTGAAGTCGATGGGATGACTCTCACTCTGCAACGAAATGCTTCCTTTCTTTAATAGTTGTCCATCTTTTTTTACAGTAGGATCAAAGGCTGTTACATTGCCACCACCGATTTGAGGTTTGGTGTATTGCATCACCACTTTGTCTTCAAGGATATGTTGTACAAGTGAATCTCCCAATACCAGAAAATCCGCTGTTACCCATTGGTCTCCAGCATAGGTTTTGGATGTGGAGCTGATACAGTGTGGGGTAAATAGTTTGTTATCGATGACAACATTTGTTCCCGGTGTACAGAGATTGCTCGTTGTACGTTCGTCCTTACCATTGCCACCTAAAAGTTGTCCTTCGATTGATATCGGAAAATCTTGATCTACACCCATTGTTTTCGGGTCTTGTCCGTGTAGCATAGCACCACTATTGCGCCAAGCCCAACCTTCGCCACCTGGTGCTTGTTCGCCTACAAAACGATAGGTTACACGTAATAAATAAGCTGAGAATTCTTTATTAAAGAATAAATGGCCGTATTGAAAATTGAAGTTATCATAGCCATCATATCTGACTTTCAATAAACCATCTTCAACACGGAATGTGTTTTTATAGTTATCTCCAACCTTGTGGTTTCGGATTTTAGGGGTCCAGTTTTTTAAATCTTTCCCATTAAATAATTGAATGGGTTTGGGTTTTTTGTCTTGAGAATTGCCAAATACGGAAGTACTGAGTAATAAAATTCCAGCACCATAAATAATATGTTTGAATTTCATCCTGAATTAGGTTTATTGACCTAAATTAGGGAAACATTTTTAAATAAGCAATTCTTTTTGTTTGACATATTCGCTCGGGCGAATACCAACGACCTTATTGAATGTATTACTAAATGTAGGTAAGCTGTTATATCCAACTTTCAAAGCTACTTCATTGACACTTAATTTTTCATCCAATAATAACTTGAGTGCAGTTAACATTCTCAAGATGGTATAATATTGGATAAATGACATATTTAATTCCTTCTGGAAAAGTCTAGCCAATGTGCGTTCACTGATATTGAAAAGGCTCGCAAGTTTTTTGAAGCTTACATTTTCTTCGATATTCTCTTCCAGATAAGTAACAATATCTTTTAATTTCGGGTGGCTTGGATAAGGTAGCGCCAAGGGAAGTTCGTGCAAGGATAGTTCAGGGAGAATAAGTTTAAATGCTGTAGCTAAGCTATATTTAGGTTCTTCAACCGGAAATATATTGCCATTCCAACGATTGGTAAACATAATTAATTCAATCAGCAGGTCGTTTACCGGATAGATACCCATTTTGCCGTAGAATGCGGTATCGTTATTCGTTTTTGGAAAATAAAGATTGCGCATCACTACCTCAGGGGTACTTGGATGGATACTGTGCTTCACACCTGCAGGAATCCATAGATAATGCCGAGCCGGCAGAAAATATGATTTTTCATCTGTTTTTATAAAAACGACTCCACCCTCTGTATATAAAAATTGATCCTTATCATGGCAATGCTCGGTAATATGATTTTCCGCTATGATGGCATGATGGCAGTAGATGCTATCTTCAAATGAATCAACTTCTGTCATATAATAGCGGTTGACATATTTTGCGTCGCTCGTTGTATCTTTTATGTTCATTTTTTGCTATAAAACTACGCTGCAAAGGTAAGACTTTTTTACTAGACCTGACCTTGTATCTACTAAAGTGAGTGTATGCTTACAATAAAATTGCAATTAAATCGCTGGCGAGTTAGTATTTACTTACTTGGTTTTTGATTCGTTGTTTTTAAATAGCTGAAAATTAAATAGATATGATATTCGTTTCTGTTTTTATAAAAATATCTGGAAATATATTTTTATTTATCTACTTGAAAAACAAGGTATTATTATTGTTTCGTCTCTATTGAATAATTTTGTGTCGAATGGTAATAAATTCACTGTTGAAAAAAGCGTTAAAATTGTTTGTTTGAGAAATGGTCATGAAGGGCTAATATCTTTTTAAATAGCGGATATAAATAGGTTTCAATTTCTTAAGTTTACATGAATAGCATACAATATAAAATTATAAGGATATGGCTTACGAAAGAATAAAAATTCAAAGCTTACACGATAAAGTTATTACAGCTGCCGAAGCTGCGAAATTATTTCAGGATGGTATGGTCGTCGGAGCAAGTGGATTCACCAAGGCAGGCGATAGTAAAGTGGTATTACCGGCTTTAGCGGAAAGAGCCAAAGAGGAACCTTTGAAAATAACATTGATTACTGGGGCTTCTTTAGGGCATGGTACCGATGGTAAATTGGCAGAAGCTGGGGCCCTATCCAAGCGTATGCCCTTTCAGGTGGACCGTACCCTTCGCAATAAGATCAATGCCGGAGATGTACTTTTTATAGATCAGCATTTAAGCGAGACTGCTGAACTGTTGCATAATAAAAATCTACCCCCTGTCGATATTGCCGTTTTGGAGGTTGCCGCGATCGAGTCGGATGGCAGTATTGTTCCAACGACTTCGGTTGGTAATTCAGCTACTTTTGCCGCATTGGCTAAACAGGTTATTTTGGAAGTCAATACCGCTATACCGACCACGATTAAAGGGATACATGATATCTACCAGGCAGAAGATTACCCACGTCGTAATGTTATCCCTATTGTAGCGCCCGAAAATAAAATTGGTCGAAAGACAATTCCATTGGATCCCAGCAAGATCGTGGGTATTGTATTTACCAATGAGCTTGATAGTCCGGCAGATATCGCCGAGCCAGATGCCAAAACAACAGCAATAGCGAAACATATATTGGCATTTTTTGAAAACGAAGTTGAATTGGGGCATCTATCTGAGAGTTTGATGCCATTGCAGGCAGGGATCGGAAAGGTGGCCAATGCGGTGCTTACAGGCTTTATCCATAGTAAATTTCATAATTTAACGATGTTTTCTGAGGTATTGCAAGATAGCACATTTGATTTAATTGATGCTGGAAAGCTGGATTTTGCCTCAGCTTCTTCTATTACCGTATCAGAGGAATGTTACTCACGCGTATTTGATCATTTGGACAAATACCGCGACAAGATTGTGCTACGTCCTCAAAATATTTCCAATGCACCGGGCTTGATCAAACGTTTGGGTATTATTGCGATCAATACAGCGATAGAATTTGATATTTATGGAAATGTAAATTCGACGCATACTTCTGGTACTAATATTATGAACGGTATCGGTGGTTCAGGGGATTTTGCGCGAAATGCTTATTTAAGTATCTTCGTCACACAAGCGGCCTCTAAGGACGATGTGATTTCCCATATCGTTCCGATGGTATCTCATGTGGATCATACGGAACATGATGTTGATATTTTGGTTACAGACTATGGTTTGGCCGATTTACGTGGTTTAGCACCACGAGAACGCGCAAAAGTTATTATTGAAAATTGTGTACACCCCGATTTCAAAGCGCAATTGTTGGATTATTATACTCGTGCCTGCGAAAGGGGAGGGCATACGCCACATTTGTTGGAGGAAGCTTTCAGCTGGCATATCAACTTAAGAGAAAAAGGGACTATGAAGAAAGATTAGCTGCATATATAGCAGCAGGTTATAAAAGAATAGGGCTACTGAGGATTCAGTTAGCCCTATTCTTTTATAATTTAGTATCTACCCTTCCACAGGATCATTTCAAATATTCTAATCCTTGGGGTTCGACTTTACTTTTCGGACAAATTTTATAAGAATGCATTTTTTTCGTCCACGGTCTCATTTTAAACTTTCAACTCCCAAGAGACGGGCAGTTTTTACCTTTCAAGACCTTTTCGCTAATCCAATAGTACCGGTCTTTTTGAACTATTTACATAGGTTTGCCTATTTGTGAGACTTTCTTGGTGTTATCTATACTGACTTTGCTATTTTGTTCTGATTGAGACCGATATTAACCTTCGTTCGGAACCATTGCTTGGTCTCTGGCAATTCAATCTGTTTTTGGTAATGCGCTATGATTGTAGGATGGAATTTAGCGATGGTTTTGGCACCCCAACCGATTCCCTTTTTGATGTGGAAATTTGTTGCATTGGATAGTGTAAGCAAAAGCCTAAACATTGTTTCTGCAAATTTTGGTGAGAGGCCTTTCTTTACCGCATAATGTGTCGCTACGCCGATGGTGCGTACAATCCATTTATCTGAATTTTTGGCCAATAGCGCCAACAAAGGGATTGTTTTTTCTGGATAGGTAAGTAGGGCATGACCAAGTACACGCTCACCTACGATATCGCAGACATACCATTGGTCTCCGGATAGAATATAAGCACATGCTCTTTGGATCGACTGTTCAAGATGTAAGGGCAGGCGTAGTTGTAGCATCATACCCGCCAATACGTAACTCCCCATTTCTTTGGTTGCGACCATTATATCCATAAAGTGCAGCTGTTCATTTTCGGGTATCCATAATGCCATTTCCTTTGCCGCGAATTCTAAAAGAGGAAAGCTAACCTTATTTTTTAATAAACCTTCATTTATGGTTACAAGGAGAGCATCCTGCCCCTGCTGTTCCCAGCTTTGTTTAGCCTGCCCTAGGATTTCTCTTACACGAACCTTACTGGAGATTTTTTCCATTGGTACTATTTGATCCATTATTTTTGGTCTTTATAGATATTCCAAAAATTATAATCCGTCATTGGAGCATCTGTTATACCAATATTCCGGCCCATAGTGACGGTCTGTCCACGATGATAAGTGCCATGGATGATCAAATGCTGAATATATTCATATTTTGAAAAATCACACTGGAACCAAGGCGATTCGACTTTTACATTTTTTTCTAGATCCTGCTCCGATAAGCCTTCTACATAGTCTTGGAGTTTCTGCGAACTATCTTTGATGGCATTAAAAATATCCTCTTTATTACTGAATGTTTTTTCGAAATCAAAGTCATTACGTTCTGAAATATGACTCCACCAGTACTCCTGCGTCTGCCAGATATGGTGCAATGTTTTTAAGATCGTTGGAAAGCTCGATGGGACTTCTTGATTGAGTTGTTCATCCGGCTTGGTACTTAACCAATCCACATACTTGTTGACTACCCAGTTGTTGTACTGTACGCTTTTGGTAATTAAGGTTTTTAAGCTCATAATTATTGGTTTCTTGTTGTGTTAATATTTTAAAACTTCTTACGTAAATATAAATCTTTCCAAACAGATTTGCGATATTTAGATAAAGTATGGAATGCTTCATGCTGATTATTATTCATGAATTGATAACGTATTTTCTTTGGTCAAAAAGTTCATCCGGTACCCCTGTATTTGCTTTGTCAATTCGTGTAACAATCATAAATTATGAAATAATGAAAAGAATAAAAGGTGTTGCACTCGCTCTTATTGCGTTGCTATTTAATAGTAAGGTACAAGCTCAAATCAATTATTTAAATGAATCCAAAGCAGATTTTGACAAACACATGCAATGGTTTAGAGAAGCCAAGTATGGCATGTTCATCCATTTTGGACTTTATAGCCAACTTGGTGGAGACTATAAGGGAAAGTCAATTGAAGGTTATGCCGAATGGATTCAGGCAGGGGCTGATATTCCAAAAGAAGAATATGCTAAATTGATCTATAGCTGGAACCCGTCGCATTTTGATGCGGATCAAATCGTCCAGTTAGCCAAAGATGCTGGTATGAAATATCTGGTCTTTACGACCAAACATCATGAGGGATTTTGCCTATGGGATTCAAAATATACAGATTATGATATTGCTTCAACACCAATGAAGGGGCGGGATCTCATACAAGAATTGGCTACTGCCTGTAAGAAAAAGGGAATCCGATTTGGTACTTATTATAGTATTATAGACTGGCACCACGATTCACAATATCGTAATAGCGAAGGAAAAAGCGGTTGGGACAAATGGGGACAAGTAGCGATGAAACCAGATCAGAAGGCTGCTTATATGCAGTATATGAAAAATCAGTTGAAAGAACTAATTGTCAAGTACGATACCGATATGCTCTGGTTTGATGGTGATTGGGTTAATTGGTGGGATATGGCCGTAGGACAGGAACTCTACCAATATTTACGTGAATTAAAGCCATCCCTTATTGTAAATAATCGGGTGGCTAAACGTGAGCAATTCAAACGTGATTTTGGTACACCAGAGCAAGAGCACCTCAGTGCGAAAGTAGATTATGATTGGGAAGCTTGTTATACGTTGAATAACTCATGGGGATTCAAACGATCAGACAGTGTATGGAAGAGTCCTGAGGAAGTAAATAAAAAGTTGGTGGAGATTAATGCGCAAGGCGGAAATTTATTGTTAAATATAGGTCCAGACGGAAATGGTGAAGTTCCTGCGATAAGTAAAGAGATATTGCTGAAAGCGGCGGCGAGGCGAAAAGGTCAAACAAAATAGTATGATTTCCCTTATTCGGATAAGATCACAATAAGTTAGTTGATTATTCCATTATTTGTCAATAACATTAATCTCATAAATGGAAGGTATGCCACTTGCTTTTATAATATTCAATCGTAGCTTTTCTGTTTGATAGGCTCTCGGTAACCTGATCACCTTACAGTCTCCCATGGACTCCGCTCCCAAATAAATGGTCTCCCAGTTGCCCTTATTAAAGATCTGTATTTTATATTCCTGAATTCTATTGATTCTGACATTGGAAAACCCATCACCTAGATTTTTGGTATCCTGATATTCAAATATGCTGATTTTGTTAAATTTTTGCTTAGGATCCAATTGAATGTCAACTGTTGCTAATGTATCTGCAGCTATCCAACGACTATCTAGACTTCCATCGGTAATATTTGAAGCGGTGTAGTTCACTTTTGCATCCTGTTTGGTTGAGCTTGCGTTAACGGGTACTTTTGCCGAAACAAACTGACCGTTTTTAGGCAAAGGTTTTCCTTTTTTTAGTCCCAATCGTTTTCCCAATTCAATAACAGCATTAGCCTCATATTCACGGATTCGACCAGTCTGATCAGGAGGCACATTGACAACTAGACAGTTGTTATTATCGGTACTCCAGTAGAACAGTTCTTCCAGTTCGTCAAGAGATCTGATTGGTAACTCTGTCGATTTCTGAAACCAGTTCCAACGGCTGCTTAAGCAGATGGTGTGCTCATAGGGAAGGTAATAGGATTGACCTTTATATAGATATTGTTTTTTATCATAACGGGTGATCAACTTAGGATCCCAGAGACGGAAATCAGAGGGAAAATATTGAAAATAATATTTATTATCCTCGGTCATAGTTGATGGTAACGCGGCATTTCGCTCACCTTCTTTATAAACGATTGTATGGTTAACGCTGATGGCGCAGTGTGGATTATAGGATTTGACCAGTTTATAAAGTTGGTCCAGCCCCCAATTATCAGGATGACGATCCCAGCCCCCATCCAACCATAGTTCACTGATTTTACCATATTTGGTAAAGAGTTCTGTCAACTGGTTTTTCATATAGTCAATATATTTTTGGGGATCCTTATGTTTGTAAGATGGTTCTTTGCGATCCCAAAGGGAATAATAGATAGCGAAATCCAGACCATATTTTTTACAGGCATCGGATACCGCCTTGACCACATCTGTTTTCACAGGAGAGGCAGCAACATCATAATCAGTGTATTTACTATCCCATAAACAGAAACCGTCATGATGTTTTGTAATCAATAGGACATAGCGGAATCCCGCATCCCTCGCGGTACGTACCCATTGATCCGGATCGAGTTGGGTTGGGGTATATTTTTCTATCGGAATGCTTCCATCAGACCACTCCATATCAGTAAACGTGTTGACGCCAAAATGCATAAACATGCCATAGCCACGTTTGATCATTTCTTTCTGGGTTTGATTCGGTTTGTTCCCAGCTTGTTGTACCTGTGCGTGACCTAGCGTCACTAGACTAAGATATAGCGCAAGGAAAAATAGTGTTTTGTTCATAATTTATTTGGTATACATTTAATTTCTTCAAGCTTAGGTTTATCCCCCTTTAGATCACTGTATTTGACTGAATACCGGATATTAGAAAGACATTTTGAGTCTTCAACCGTCAATAAGGAAGTAAGATACTAAAAATATGGAATCATTATCAAAGCTTCAGATTTATGCAAATTCTAGAAATGGAATTAGGGGAATAGGTAAAATGAAAAAATATAACCAGACCTAACTGCTTGATCAGTATATTTATAGTAGATAGTATAAAACAACCAAGATAAACTTAATTTCAAACAAACATGAAAACAAAAATCATTTTAATTCTTGTCATGATCACTATGCTGTTCGGATTCCAAAATGGGGTGAAGGCAGATCCACCTTTTCAGAAAAAAGGGATGATCAAATTGACTGTTTTTTATCCTAATGGGCCAGGAAAAACATTTGACTGGAATTATTATCTCGATAAACATATGGCCTTGGTGAAACAAGTCTTTGGAAAAAATTTAAAAGGTGTCGCGATTGACAAAGGGCTTTCTGGAAAAGGATCACAGGGTGAACCAACATATTTAGCCATTTGTCATTTGTATTTTGAATCGGTAGCAGCTTATGAAGGACCAATGAAAGAGAATGGAGCAAAGTTTGCAGAGGATTTTCCAAAATATACCAATGTCAAGCCCGAAGTTCAGATTAATGAAGTGGTAGAATAATCAGGATCTATTTAAAATTAAGACCTGAAGAAAGTCGTTTGTGAAAAGCAAACGACTTTTATTTTTATCTTTATTTTCAGCATAATTTTATTTGGCTCTCTTAAAATAATAAGCAATTTATCTACAGATGGAAATAGAAGAAATTTTTCAAGACAAATCGATAAAATTAAAGGGTAAGGTCGCTATTCTTGGAGCTAGATTACTCAATGGCGACCTTTCTCTCCAATTGTTATTAGAATATGCAGATCAACAAAAGCTGTTGACAAAGCGACTCGCCTAGAAGTTATTGAATATGCGACCAAAAAGAAGCCGGTAATCGGTAACAGCACACTATTGGGGCAGCTAGAGGAAATATGAAGAACAAGCTGTTCAAAAAGAAAAAACACGCCTCTTGAAAATTAAATAGAAAAGGTCCGCAGCATAGGCGGCCTCTAAAAATAAAATAATTAAAATAAACGGATTTATAGGGACAAATTCGTTTATTCGACGTCTTTATCATAAGTAGCTAAATTTATTTTAAGATTGACCAAACTATAACCAAATGAAATATTAAAATTATGAAGATAAAACCAAGTCTAGTTCCCAAATTATTGTTTATTGGTCTGAGCTGTGCACCTATTTTTACAACACAAGCGCAACAGTCCGGTACGATCAAGCGTGTTTACATCAGTACAAAGGGCAGTGACCAAAATCCGGGAACAGTAACGCGTCCTTTTGCTACAGCCGAAGCGGCTTTAAAAGCCGTTGAAAAATCCAAACAGGGAAAAGCGCCAACAGGTATTGAAATTATCTTTACCGGCGGCACCTATTACCTGGACAAACCGATTCAATTATCGGCGGCATTTTCAGGTACAAAAAAGCAACCTTTGCGTATCAAAGCAGCAGACGGAAAGCAAGTCATCCTCAGCGGAGCCAAACCTCTTGATTTGAAATGGGAACAAGGAGAAAAAGGCATATGGAAAACTAAAATCCCCGCAGGAATGAGCTTCCAAAGCCTTTATGCAAACGATGCACATCTCGTGAGGGCGCGTTATCCAAATTATGATGCATCCGTACTACCTTTTCAGGGCTATGCTGCTGATGCATTAAGTCCGGAGCGTGTTGCGATCTGGAAAAATCCAACTGGAGGTATTGTCCATGCTTTACATTCGGGTCGTTGGGGTGGATTCCATTATCGTATTACCGGAAAAGATGGAGCATCAAAGGTTAAACTGGAAGGTGGAGAGCAAAATAACCGACCAAGTCCAATGCATGAAACCTATCGCTATGTCGAGAATATAGTTGAAGAACTTGACACCGCGCAAGAGTGGTATTTGGATGAGCAGACAGCGACCCTATATTATATGCCATCCAAAGGTAAGGATCCCAATCAATTGAAATTTGAGGCACCGCAGTTGGAAAATTTGATTACGATTGCTGGATCTGCCAGCAATCCAGTGCAGGATATCGAAGTCAGCGGTATCCGCTTTATGCATACGGCAGCTACTTTTATGAAAACGGCCGAGCCACTATTGCGTAGTGACTGGACAATCTATCGTCAAGGAGCGGTGAAGATCGAAGGTGCTGAAAACTGTGTTATTCGTGCCAATGATTTTATCGAATTGGGAGGAAATGCAGTCTTCGTTAACAATTACAACCGTGGAGTTAAAATCAGTGGCAACCGTATTGAACAGATCGGTGCCAGTGCCATCAACTTTGTGGGCGATCCTGAGGCAGTACGCTCACCCGCTTTTCGCTATGAGAAATTTGTTCCACTCAGTCAGATGGATACCGTTAAGGGGCCTAAAAGTAATAATTACCCCATGGATTGTGAAGCCAGTGACAATTTGATTCACACTATCGGATTGATCGAAAAACAGGTCGCCGGTGTGCAGGTCTCCATGGCTGAGTCTTTACGTATTTTGCACAATACCATTTACAATGTACCCCGTGCTGGTATCAATGTGGGCGATGGTACCTGGGGCGGTCATGAGATCGCTTACAATGATGTCTTTAGCACGGTACTGGAGACCAGCGACCACGGCGCGTTTAACTCTTGGGGACGTGATCGTTTTTGGCATCCTGATCGAAACAAGATGGATCAGCTGACAGCGGCTCAGCCAAACTTGATCTTAATGGATGCGGTCAAAACAACCAAAATTCACGACAACCGTTTTCGCTGTGACCACGGCTGGGATATTGATTTGGATGATGGATCTTCCAACTATGAAATCTACAACAATCTCTGTTTAAGCGGTGGATTAAAATTGCGGGAGGGCTTTTACCGCAAAGTATATAATAATGTGATGCTCAACAATGGTTTCCATCCACATGTCTGGTTCCAAAATAGCCAAGATGTCTTTCGCAATAATATTGTGATGCATGCTCATCAAGATATTCAGGTGAAGTACTGGGGAGATGAAGTGGACTACAATATTTATGCACGGCAAGAAGATCTTCAAAAAGATCAGGCCAAAGGTATAGAAAAACATGGTCGTGTTGTTGCAATGAATTTTGTTGCACCTACTCTTGGCGATTTCCGATTGAAGAACTGGAAAGACCAAGGTTTTAAAAATTTTGATATGCTGCATTTCGGTGTGACCAGCAAAAGACTGAAAAGTCTTGCTACCAGTCCGGAGATACCACAGCTGATCCAAAAAGACACAAAAGAACAGGGCGTGAAGTGGGCTTGGAAAGGTGGAAACTTTAAACCTGTTGAAACATTGGGCGAACAGTCAGCCGCTGGACTTCCATCGATTGCCGGTGTATTGGTTCTTCAATTGGATGAAAATAGCACAATCTATAAGAGCGGTTTACGGGTAGGGGATGTTATCCTCAACTATCAAGGTGAGAAAATCGATAAGTTAACAGATTTGCAGCAAGCTATTAAAAAACATGTGCATGCCGATCAACCTAAGGTTGTCCTTTTTAGAAACCAACAACAGCAGGAGTTGGATTTGCAACTTTAGTAAGTCATCTAGGGTATGATTAATAACCTAGTACAATAATAAAAGGAGGTTGTCCAAAGTGTGAAGTGACAACCTCCTTTTTATTTCATACACGTCTCCCGAAAATAGTATTGTTGAAGAAAATTATTGCTTGGCTCAGAAATTATAGATAGGAAAGGATAACGTTAACATGTCAATTCTAAAATCAATAGCCTCGCCAAAGCCAGGGGATAAAAGATTTAGAATTTAAACTCGTCAATTGTCAGGTCGTTGAAAAGTAGCTTTGCACAATTTTCATGATTCTGGGTAGTGCCCTGTACATACCAGATGACGGTATATTTTCCACCACGTCGGATCTGTTTACCACGTTTTGCTTTTAAATGATGTTGCCTGAAGATCCCTTCATATTTTGCTAACGCTCTCTCATCATAAGGAAGGGTAATCTCATAGGTATAGCGCATGCTGATCCGATCGATAATATTCTGAATGTATTTAAAGACAATCAACATTAAAAACACTGCAATGGAACCAATCGTTGCTTCTTTGTAATAGCCTGCGCCAATGGTCATGCCCAGAGAGGCACAGATCCATATGGTGACTGCCGTAGTGAGCCCCGATACACGGTTTTCTTCCTTAAAGATGACACCTGCGCCTACAAAACCTATTCCGGTGATAATATTGGCGGCGATACGGTCGGGACTCCCTGGTCCACCCAGACTCAACGAGAGCATAGTAAACATACAGGACCCCAATGTAACCAATATCATGGTTCTTAATCCAGCAGATTTCAGCTGATACTCCCGCTCGAGTCCAATAATACCACCTACAATAATGGAAAATAAGATGGGATGGATGTCGTCAATAAAATTCATGTTCTCGCTTTTACCTACCGTAAAAGTAGCGTGTTTCAGCTTTATTTACAAAGCACTTTTGTCTGTTTGCTGAAATTATTTTCGCTTATCGATTGAAAGCAAACTGTTGCAGGGGACAGTAGGTTCGATCATGGAATGAATGACAAGTGGAGTGGACGGTTCAGGAGGAAAAATAAATAATTTTGAAAATAGTTTAGGACAATTTGCAGTTTCAAACGTTATGTGTTAAGCGTTAATGAATAATCCTTACGATAAAATTTTAAACCAAAATTATGAGAAAATCTATTATCCTGATTTCAATTGGCCTGCTAGGTTTGTTAAGTTGCAAGAAAACCGACAGACTCGTTGCAAATGATGTACTTAAAGCAAAGGCTCTTGTCAATGGCATGACATTGGGGGCTACCTACTATGTAGACCCTTCCGGTAGCGATGACAGTGTTGGTACAAGTGCCGGAGCGGCATGGAAGACCCTAGCCAAAATTAATGCTTCTGTGTTCAGTCCCGGCGATCGGATCCTTTTCAAGAGTGGTGCCGTATGGAATGATACCCTGCATATCAAAAGTTCTGGAGCCAGTGGAGCGGCTATTGTACTCGATAAATATGATGGGGAGACACGGCCCATTATTAATGGTGGCGGGAAAAGAAATGGTTCCAACACGCTATATTTAAATAAGGTATCATATGTCGAAGTTAATAATCTGGAATTGACCAATACGGTGCCAAGCGGAACCAGTTATGCGGCAACCGGAATCAGGGTAAATGGTGGTACTGACATTGCTGTAAAGAACTGTTACATCCACCATGTAAATGCTGCGTTTGATAATCAGCCGAATTTTCAAAAAGCTACCGGCGGTATTATTATTGATGGCACCGTAAGCAATGTATTGGTGCAAAGCTGCCATATTGCTAATTCCTCAGTCACCGGTATACGCACTACCGGAACAGCAACCAATGTACTGTTTGACGATAATCTGCTGGAATATATCTATGGCGATGGCATTATCATGGCCGGAGCGACAGGAGGTTGCAAGATTACTCATAATACGGTCTATAAAGCCTGTATGAATACAACCAATTATAACTATGCAGGTATCTGGACCGTAAAGAGCAAGAATACCGTAGTCGCTTATAATGAGGTCTATGGGCTGACCGGTGGAGGCGCCAATGATGGTATGGCCTTCGACGCTGATGGCTATGATGCCAATTCCCCGACTAATGGTGATGTTTTTGAATATAATTATTCGCATGACAACAACGGCGGCTTTATGCTGTTTATGTACAATTCGCAGAATATTACAGTACGTTATAATGTCAGTGTCAATGATATCGGAACTAGTGGTAAGAAAAAACTGTTTCTTTTTAATGGTAGTACAAACCGCAATCACCAAATTTATAATAATGTGTTCTACATTAAGAATCCAGGGGGGACTATCTTCCATAGTGCTCCGTATGGTACCTACTCAAATAATATTTTTTATGTAGCACCATCGGCTACAGGTTTGGCTCTAGCCAGAAACGATGCCGGCAATTCGATTCCATTGACAAATCAGACAAGGTTCAACAACAATAATTTTTACCCCGGCAATATATTTACCGCGTTCAACTGGGGAACCTCGGTGCAGAGTAATAGCTTTTATACAGATCCCGCGTTCTTAAATCCAGTTGCAGGAACGGGCTTTGATATTGCCAAGGGCTATGATGTGGATCCCAATTCACCGGTCCGCAATGCGGGGATACTTATCACTGGCAATGGCGGAAAAGATTTTGTAGGCAATGTTTTACCTGCGGGTAATCCAGATGTCGGTGCGTTTCAACATGCTGTAATTTCACTAGCAGGCAGTAGTCTTGCCGATGCCTATGTGCGCAATGGTACTTATGCTGGTGTCAATTATGGGACATCGCCGGATCTGATCGTAAAATCTGATGCGCTATCTTATGCCCGCAAATCATATGTAAAATTTGATATCGCTGCTGTTACGCGACCGAAGGTAAGTTTGGCGGTCTTAAAAATGTATGTCAGTGGGGTCAACACGGCACCACAGCGTGCAATCAATATCTATACGACGGGTACCAGTTCCTGGCTGGAAAATACCATCAATTGGAATAATGCACCAATGGATACAGTATCGGCTGGGAAGATTGTTGTTTCGGGGGATGGTCTTCAGAGCATTGACGTGACGAATACCATTAATAGACTGCTGACGGGTACCGATCGTAAAGTATCATTTCTATTTCTCAATACAGGTGCTGTTTCCTCTACAAATGACATGTCTTTTAGCAGTAAAGAAGCTGCGGCAAACAAACCGGTCCTGGAACTTCAATATTAGTACATTTCAAGAAAATGAAAAAAATAGTTCCCCTCAGTAGGGAAGGCTTTAGTTTTAATTACATAAAAAATCCGCCCCTTATCTGGAGCGGATTTTTACACTGCGTTTGCAATCTATCTTATTTTAATTTATTGATGTGATACACCTGGGTTACACCTGGATCAATTTCAGCACCTTTTTTAACGGTGTTATTTTTAATATTATACTCGTAAATAAACCATTTTGAGGCTGGGGTTTTTACAGCAGTATACAGATTTCCGTTTTCGATCAGGTTGATTGTTGTTGTTGGATCTCCACCTGTCATTTCAGCTAGGTTGGCTACAATTCTTTTATTGGCTACATCGATTACATAAGGTCTGATGTATGCTTTTCCTTCACCCAACCAAGCGAGGTCACCGCCTTTTACCGCGTAGTCTTTTAGGTCAAATAGATAGTTTTTATCAAATTGAGTTTGACCATTATTGACACGCATCAGCGCATATGTACCATCCGTTTTACCACGGGTCAATATATATAGATTGTTGTTATCATCCAGGAAGGAGTAATTCTCTCTTTGCCAGTGGCCCGCTACATAACTCGCTCTGTCGTCGCTCATCACATGACCGTTTTGCATGCTTGGGTAATCGCAGATATAGACGTAAGCTTTCTTGTCTATCGGTTTGTAATCGTAGTTATAATAGAAGAAACCAAAATACGCCTTTCCGCCGCCAATGCGCATACTGGTGACATTGAGGATTGTCGGATCAACACTGCCATCGGGTTTGTAAACCGTGTAATCCAACAGTGGAATCTGCGCTTTTAAGGTTTTTGAGATCGTCATATCCTTGGTATTCATAAAGTAGATGTCCTTTTCGAATACTTTTTTATCCAAGTTTGCATCACTCGCTCCTGTTCCCGTAAAAACAATTTCTTCCGTGCTGCTAAACTGGGCTGCGACTTTCCCTAAATAGAAATCGGTTGGAAAAGCATAATTATCAACCTCTTTGAATTGTCCGTTGTCTGTCAGTTGGTGTTTACTAAAACGGGTTCCGTCATTGGATAAGTAATAGTAGCCATTGAATATATAGGCATAACCTGCATATCGTGCTTGCGGCAGGTTGCCCGTGATGTCTACCCCTTTATTATTTGCAGGCGATAATAAGGTATCTTTCATGATTTTATCGGTTGTCAACAGATACGATCCATTGGCCGTAGCCACCCAGACAGAATATGTGGATGGTATAGTTTCTGTAACTTCGGGGATGTTCGGGCTATCTTTGCAGGAGGATAGTAATAGTCCTGCTAATGCACAATAGCCAAATAGTCTATTTTTCTTCATGATTATTGATGGTGTTTGATGAATTATAATATTGATATTCTAAATTTTACGTAAAATGCTCTTCCGGGCTTTTGGAGACGAAAGTTGTCATAAGCGCGTTCATCAAAGATGTTGCGGGCCTCACCTGAAATATTATATCGGTTGCGGTTCCATGAATAGCTCACTAACAAGGAGTGAACAATTTGGGTAGGAATATAATTTTTGGAAGCGAGTGAACCAAGATGGCTATCGCTTAAATAAAACCATTTGGTATACTGGGTCGTCCAGTTAAACTGTGTACGGCTCCCTTTGCTGAACCAGTCATTTTGAGCAAAACCAAGATCTAGATTACCGTATGTCCAGGGACGGTTGGGTATTTGATAGCCATAAGACAAGCTAACTTCCTGACTGGTTTCGTTGGTGAATTTCTGATTATCAATGGCTCTATCATAACTTCCATTTAATGCGGCTGTGATGATATCTTTATAGCCGTAGCGAAATTCGAAACTTCCACCATATATTTTTACCCCCGGAATATTGTAGTACTGAAATTTGTCGCGTTCATCTTGGGTGACGATACGTACATTTTGATAATCTTTTGCCAAGCGGTAGAACCCCGAAACGTCGAGATTTATAAAATGGTTTTCATTAAAAAATGTATTATAATAAAAACCCGTGTTGAGGTTATCACTGCGCTCAGGCTTGAGATCCCAATTTGAAACATAATTTTGATCATCACCATAAATGGCAATCATTTCGGGCATATTATAAGCTCGCTCGGCAGAGAATTTAACCCCGCCATCTTTGAAGATCCTGTAACGGGAAGCGAGGCTATAACCTTTATAGCCTAGATATTTTGATTGTGTGATAATTGCACCACTCAATAATTCATTGTTATCACCGAATTTACGCTGATCAACCTGTTGATCGGTATCTATGCCGTAGTATTTGATCGCAATATTGGTGACCAATCGTTTATTCAACCATTGACTCTGCCAGGCTAGTCCTGCGATATGCTTAACCATGTTTTTGGGCAAACCTGAAGTACTATTGTTTGCTATTTCATCAAAAGTTTTACGGTAATTGGTACTGACATTGTAGTTGAGGTTCAAACTATGGTTGCGGCTTTCGTCGAAGTCATAGTTTAGATTTATCCTTCCAAGTACACTATTGGTGTTCTGTTTGTTATAGATCTCCTTTCGTCTGTTCTGACCATTTGGGTTGCTGATCGGATTGCCGGTCCATTCATAGTTATATTGGGCAGTATCTCTGTTGCGGGTGATGTCAAAGCCATAGTTTGCGTAGATATCAGCATATAATCTGTCAATAATGAAATTTTGCTTTTTATAGCTCAGGGTAGGCATGATGTAAGCTGATTCTCGCCAGTCGCCACCATAAGGTTTGTTGATCGTGGCGCCGAGTTGATTTTGTTTATTATTTCCGGAATAGGTCAGACCAACGAAAAACTGATCGGCCCAGCTTTTGTCGCGTAGCCCTATCTCAACTTGGCCCATAGACGAATAATAGCGGTCATTGAAGCGTCTCACCACATCAATAGGTACGAATTTATTATTTACTACTTTTTCAAAAACGATACCGTACTTTTCCTCTGTATACATTTTGTAGTCATTGTCCGAATAGTTGTAGAAAGCATTTGTCCGGACAGATAGTTTATTTTTAGGATTGGTATACATACCAACTAAAGATGCCTGGTGGGTATTGAAGGAGCCATAACTATAGCTGAGATCAAGGAAATGTCTATTCCGTTGTTTGGTAATGATGTTGACGGCTCCCCCGAGGGCATCCGATCCTAAAAATGCGGGAACAACCCCTTTATAGATTTCTATTCGATCGACCAAATTGACCGGGATATTATTTAAGGACATGGCAGACCCAAAATCATCCATCGGAACACCGTCTATATAGATCTTGGCAGCAAGACCGTTAATACGGAAGACAAAATTAGAGCCTAGTCCACCGTCTTCCCGAAAGGTCACGCCGGGAGCTGTACGAAGAATTTGGCTCACATTGGCGGTTTGGTTGGCATATCGGTTCATGTCAACAACACTCACATTGAATCCTGATCTTTTTATTTCGTTGACTTTTTTTTGGTTTTCCGTTTGCCCTTTTACATGGACAGTTTCCAGCATATGTTCATCATTTTTGAGCTGAAAGTCTTTGTACGTTTCATTACTTTTCAATAGGATAGTTTGCGTAATGTAACCAACAGAGGTCACCTCAATTTTAAGGTTCTGTTTGGAATCTATTTTTAATTTGTAAAAACCATCTATATCAGTCGATGTGCTGAGGTTGGTGCCGACAATGGTAATGGTGGCGCTTTCGATCGCTTTTCCGAAGGCATCTTTCACATACCCTGAAAAGGATGTTTGAGCTTGCGCAACGGAGGTAAGGAAAAATACCGAGAGGAAAAAAATGTAGGTTGACTTGAGCATGCTATTAGCGTTATGTATGTTTTTATAATGACATATGATTGGATCGTTTAACTATGCTCCTGCCAATCAGCTTTATAGGAGTATAAGTTTTTCAAAGCGGGACAAATATAAGTTTATTTAGATTAAATACAAATAATGGTTTTAATATTTTATAAATATTCATGTTAGCAGACCGCTTGCTAAATATGGGAAGGAAATAGATAAGTTGTAGACTGCGGAAGATTCATGTAATCTCCTGCAGCCATTTTTTGCTTTTTTCTTAGGTCATTCGCAGGGTATAACCGTCCTATAGAATAGCGGTTGCAGATAACTTTTAAAAATTGCCGATATATTTAATAAAATTGTTAACTTATGTTATCCACTATTCCATTTCAATTTTTTTATTGCAGGATATGATAATATAATAAATCGAGTGCTGTATTTTCCACTGTCTTTTCTATCTTTGATAGAAAGCCACCTTGGAGACGAAAATGCCATTCGAATTCATTGGATAAGTATATATTTTTTCGTAATAGGACAAACCAAACAGACGGTTTGAATGTCATAGAAATAAAAAGAAGAATAGCCAGATGAAACTTAGAGGAGATTTACAATTACGCAAATTGGGCGATGACCATATTCTAGTCTATCCAGGGCAAGATCAACTGGATGCTTCTAAGGTGTATACCTTTAATGAGACCGCTGTACAGATCTGGTTGGAATTGCAGGGAAAGGAATTTAATGTCGAAAGTGTAACAGCCGTTTTGTTGGATAATTATGAGGTGGAGGAGAACGAGGCTGAAAGAGATGCTGCAAAGTTGGTCAAGCAATTTGAAAAACAAGGATTTTTGATTTAACTGATATTGGAAGGCCTTAATGACATATACCTTTTATGATCACAACAAAATATTTTAATTACCAACAGATCTTTAACCTTGCTGGGGTACACCTGATCTGGCTGACAGCCTGGTGTTCTCTTGTTGCTGTCGTTTATTATTTTTTTCAATGGGAATGGATGATCATTCCTTGGGTTCCCCTGGCACTGATTGGTACAGCAGAGGCTTTTTATGTGGGTTTTAAAAATAACCAGGCTTATGATAGGTTATGGGAGGCACGTAAGATATGGGGTGGGATCGTCAACTCTAGCCGTTCCTTTGTATCTATGCTTTATGCTTTTAATACCGAACAAGGGGATCAGCAAAATTTGGAAGAATTCAGGAAAAAAATAACCTATCGTCATATTGCCTGGTTATATCAACTGCGTGAACAGCTCTTGATACCAACCGAATGGGAGCACATCAGCCTGAAGAGACATATTGGGGCATTGAACGTAAAAAGGCATCGTTTAATAAAGGCTGGTTTTCCGGACTATAGCCGTACACCTATTTTTTTACATAAATATCTTTCGGCGGAGGAATTTGCATTGCAATCAAGCTATAGAAACTTTGCAACTTATTTAAATGCCGAACAGGCAAAAGATATCAATGCCTTAAAAAATGATGGGATAATCTCGGATTTTAATCAAACGCAATTGCAGAATAGCCTCAATCAATTCTATGATTACCAGGGGCAAGCCGAGCGGATCAAAAAGTTTCCCTCGCCAAGGCAGTTTGCAAGTACGGCATTTGTTTTTAATGTTATCTTGATCATGCTATTACCCTTAGGGCTGGTCAATGAATTTGCCAAGTTGGGTCATTGGGGAATCTGGACAAGTATTCCTTTTTGTGTGGTGATCGGATGGATCTATATTGTAATGGAGCTGGTCGGGGATTATACCGAAAATCCATTTGGTGGACTGATGTTTGATATCCCGATGCTGTCGATCTGTCGGACGATCGAGATTGACTTATTGCAAATGATGGGTGAAGAAAATCTGCCCGAGCCGATCGCATCAAAGAATGGCGTATTGGTTTAATAATACATGGATTTGGCAGTACCTTCTCGTTTAATAGGTTGTTTAAATGAGAATGGTCAATGTGTTTTTTACCTCAGCTATCATAAATGAACTGTGTGTACTAGCAATATGCTGTAGTGAGGTCAGCTTACTCAGCATGAAATGGCGGTAGTCTTCCATATCGCGCACACAGATTTTTAGGATGTAATCATAGTCGCCGCTGACATGGAAGCATTCAGTGACTTCCTGTAAATCCATCACCTCGCGCTCGAACTGCTGAATATATTCTTTTTTATGCTGTGTGAGTTTGACATGGCAGAGCACCATAAAATCCTTGGCAATCTTGTGCTTATTGAGGAGGGCAATATATTTGGAGATTACCCCTGTGTTTTCGAGTTTGCGCACACGCTCGTACACCGCCGTTACAGATAATCCGAGCTTATAAGCAAGCTCTTTGCTGGTTTGTTTGGCATCTTCCTGTAGAAATTGCAATAATTTCTTATCTGTTTCATCGAATTGCATAGATTATTTTTTGGTTTAAAAATATACGATGTATCTGTTATAGATATATTTTCTGATATTTTGTTAAACATTAGATTTATAATCTAATATACCGATAAAATGTTGTTATAAAATTTAAAATAGCCCAATTTTATAAGTAAAAAATTATGGAAGATTTTAATGCAGCAAATGAAATACAGGATTTGCAATATTTTGGAGAATTCGGTGGTGTAAATCCGTCGATATCGGATAGTTCTACTTATACCTTCCTTTCGGCTAAGACCATGTTTGATACCTTTGAAGGGAACGCAGATGGGTGTTACTTATACTCAAGGCATTCGTCACCTATGAATCTATATCTTGCGCAGGCATTGGCGAAGCTGGAAAATACAGCGGCAGCCAATGTAACAGCTTCGGGAATGGGGGCTATTACAACTGTACTATTGCAACTCTGTAAAAGTGGTGACCATATTGTTTCCAGCAGGACCATTTATGGGGGGACTTATGCTTTTCTGAAAAATTTCTTGCCACCATTTCAAATTGATACCAGCTTTGTCGATATCAGCAATTTCGATGCAATCGAACAAGCAATACGTCCGACAACGAAAGTGATCTATTGTGAAAGTGTCAGCAATCCGCTATTGGAAGTCGCAGATTTAAGGAAGCTTTCGGCAATCTGTAAGAAATATAATCTAAAACTTGTGGTCGACAATACCTTTTCACCGCTATCTGTTTCACCGAAGCTACTGGGAGCGGATATTGTGATTCATAGCCTGACAAAATTTATTAATGGTAGCAGTGATACAGTCGGTGGAGTCTATTGTGGACCGCAGGAATTTATCAACGACACCAAAAATGTCAATTCGGGCGCCTGCATGTTGCTCGGTCCGACAATGGATAGCCTCCGTGCGGCCAGTATTCTTAAAAATCTAAGGACACTCCATATCCGGATGAAGCAGCATAGTTACAACGCATTGTATCTCGCCGAACGCTTTGAACGGGACGGACTACGGATTTCGTACCCAGGATTGTCCTCCCACAAACATCATGAACTGCTAAAAAGTATGATGCACACTGAATATGGATTTGGTGGGATATTGACGCTGGATGCTGGAACTACGGATAAGGCGAATAAACTAATGGAACTGATGCAAAAGGAGAACTTAGGTTATTTGGCGGTAAGCCTTGGATTTTATAAGACCTTATTTTCCTGCTCGGGCAGTTCTACGTCCTCTGAAATTCCTGAGGAAGAACGTGTAAGTATGGGGATCTCGGATGGGCTGATCCGCTTTTCTATCGGACTGGATCATGATATTGAGCGAACGTATCAGCGTATGAAAGCTTGTATGGAGAAAACAGGAGTACTTTAGCCACCTGATGTATTTTTTTAATGATGGCTACTCGTTTAGTTGGAAACGGATCAGAGAAGTGGTAGCGCATCAAATGTTTGTATTGATGTGACTAAGGATTTAGACGTAAATCCTAGTTTGACCCGGTGTGGTATAAGTAATTGAAAATTTTATTGGGACTATTTGACAATTCGGTTGTCGTTTAAATAGTGTATCACAATTTAATGGAGAGATACACCATATAAATTCTTATTCGTATTAATTGATGTTTAAGGCCGCACAGTACCCGATGTACTGGCGGCCTTATTGTTCTTGGTCAATTGATTTCTTAAACTGGTTTAAGTTGACACGATTATTGTTGCTTTATATTTGATCATTAAAATTAAAGCATATGTATAGTCAATTTTTTGTTCGTCTGGCTGTGGCAACAGCCTTTTTATCTGCGGTGGCGGATCGTTTGGGTTTTTGGGGAGCACCCGGCACGGCGAATGCTTCATGGGGAAACTGGGCGAATTTTGTCGCTTATTCCAATCGGCTTAATTTTTTTGCGCCTGCTTCCATGGGGAATGTACTAGCAATCGGAGCTACGGTACTCGAAGTAGTTTTGGGAATTTTGCTTTTGATCGGCTATCGGACACGTTTGGTAGCGCTGTTGTCTGGAGTGTTGCTGACAATTTTTGCATTGACGATGATGCTGTCCTTTGGGATCAAAGTCACTTTCAACTATTCGGTCTGGGTGGGTGCAAGTGCTTGTTTTTTATTGGGAACAAACCGAATTTTTCCCTTCAGCCTAGATAATTATTTGGAACGGCATAGAAAAAAATAAACAATTTGATTTTTTTATTTTTTTTCGGGACAATTGGCTCTTAACCGTCTTATAAGTATAGACTTTTTTACAAAGAATACGTTTTTCATAGGTTAGTGTGAAGCCGCTGCAAATTCCCCATTTGTACGGCTTTTTATGTTTCTGTTACATTTCCTTTAAATTCACTTCTTTCTTCTCGCCGTCCTTATCTATGGTGATGCGTTTCTCTATATTCGCCTTGTCAATATAGGATGACCTAGCTGTTCCGTAATTTGTGGTAGATCCGGTATAACCCCAATAGTTATAATAATTAGTATACCCCGATACATAGGAATAATTATAGGAGTTGGAAAAATCAAAGCTGGTCATAATAATGTAATTGCCAGGCATTAATTCAGCAAATTCAAAGTGTCCCTCATCATCATAAACCTTCGCGTGTTTGACGGAATGTCCAAAATCGGGATCCAGCGGGACCTCTGCAACTTTCTTTTGCTTTCGGATCTTTTTGTTTACCTCAAGCCATTCTTCATAGTATGCCGAATTTGGAAAAAGCATAATCTCCGTTCCTTTTGGCGCATATTGTTTTTTCGCTGTATTGACTAGACCCGCCAGCCTTTTGCCAGAGCTTGACCGTGCATAAGCGGTGCCGATGATTACGCTATTACCATTGGATATCTGCTGAATAGCCTGCCCTTTGTTAAATCGATTTTTGATCGGCTGGTAATCGAGCTCCTCGTTGACTGTAATTTCCCACTTACCATTGCCCATGGACATTTCTCGCTGCCAGAGTCGCCGGTCTTTCTTATCCACGACATAATTATAGATTGCACCCGTATTTTCTTCCAATAGCGTGATTAACCAGGTGTCATGTTTGCCCGTTTTCGGAGAGCCATAGCTATAGCTTTTGACTTCTTTAATCGTATAGTATTCCACCTGAACATTGGATTCGTCATTGTAGTAAAATTGGGGGATCCGTGCCTTATATCCGACATCCAGAGGAAGTGTTCCCATCAGATGGTCTGTCCAGTTGAAGTCAATAAATGGTTCGGTAGAACGTAAATTCAGCTTTTTATCTTTTTTTGTTTCTTTGGAATAATAATTACCAGTGATGGTCTCCCCAAAGTTGAGATTTAATTTTGTTTTCTTGGCGTCACTGGCATAGCTGATGGATTTTAGTGTGCTTCCATCCACGACGCTGGTACGCGCTGTAACCCAGGCATTGTCTTTGGGGGTATAAGAACTTGTCAGGCTCAATTGATTGTTGGCCGCAACAATATCATAAGTAATTGTTCCTTGTTTGTCCCAGTTGTTATCTTTGACATAGTATACCGTGTAAAGTGACTTCTCCGGTTTTATATACTTGGTATTGATATCCGGGCTGCCGGGTGCGACTATCTTTTGACTTAATGCCACAAAGGGAAGCAGGCCTGCTGCTAAAACAAGTGCATACGATTTCATATATGTATTCCTATAGTTAATGAAAAACAAGCTGGTTTTTCTTGTTCATTTAATTAATCTAAGGTAATAAAAAAGTTTTTTATTTTTTTGGGACAATCGCGATTCTGAACCGTCTTACTATTGACACAGATATTTAATTGTCTATTCTTAGTTTGGTTATAGCCGCATTGAATTACCCGTTCTTGCGGTCTTCTTTATTTATGTTACTCTTCTGTTCGACTCTTATAAATTTTTTGAAATATTTTGGAACAATCGCTGGACTCGACCATCATACTAACTACTTTTCCTAAGTATATGTTTTTTATCATAGGTTAATGATGAAACCGCAATGAGTTCCCCACTCATGCGGCTTCTTTGTATAGTTGATGGTTGTTGTCCAACCTTTTATTTTTGAGAAGGGACTGTACTGCTTTTGGGTACGTCATCCAATGTTTTAAGAAATGCAATAATTTTGGCTGTTTCTTTAGCTGTTAAACCTAATGTATCCGTCGGTAGGGTCTGATTGTCCAGCTTAAAGCCAAACTGCTGACCACCGCCTTTGTTGTAAAAGTCCATGACCTGCTCTAAGGTAACATAACCTCCATTGTGCATGTAAGGAGCCGTTTTGCTGATATTGCGGATAGTTGGTGTTTTAAAGGAGTATTGCAATTGGTGGACCGTCTCATGATAGCGTCCTCTGCCTCGGTCTGGATCCAGTTGCTTATTACGATAGTCTGTGGCCACGCCCAATACTTCGGATTCGGTCTTGGCATATTCAGGCGGCACAGTCCCGTTAAACAGTGGAACAAAATGGCAGGTAGCACATTTGGCTTTGCCGACAAAGAGGTTAAAGCCTGCTTTCTCATCTGCTGTCAGTAGCTGTGACTCGCCCCGCATATAGCGGTCAAACCGGGAGTTGAATGTACTCAGCGAGCGGACATAACTAGCCAATACATTTTGTACCTGCCAATTCTCAACGGTATCGGTCTTATAAATCTTGTTAAATTCTTTTGTATAGACCTTATGTTGATTCAGACGGTTGGCAATTTCCAGCATGGATCCGTGCATCTCATCCTTATTGGTGATAACGTCCACGCTCTGTCCTTCAAGATCCTCACGACGCATATCCCAGAATTGCCCATGTTGATAATTGCTATAGGAAAGAGAAGGGGTATTGCGATCCATCTTTGCACCCGATAGGGTAGTTGGCACTTTGAGTCCGTCTGCAAAGGCCTTGTCTGCGTGATGACAGGAAATACAGGATCTGCTCTGGTCACCAGAAAGGATATTGTCCCGAAATAACTTGGCTCCTAAAACAACTTTTTCGGAACTCATTTTTTGTCGTTCTGAGGGAACAAAAAAATCCGGATTAAAGGCGTCTTTGCTAAATAAATTGGAGGCTTCGGGCGAAATAGGGTGATTGACATTCAAGGATGGGATATTTTCCAATTGCCGAAACTGATGCAGTGCATCGGAAATTTTATTCAAATGTTGATCCATTAGACTGAGGCAGTCAAATTGATTTCGATCTGCACTCTTGCCCAAGATGCTATTTGTCCTGTTGATTAAAACCAGGATCTTTTCAATCTCTTCAGGATGATTGACCTGCTCTTTGATCATCGCCAACACATCAGCTACGCCATTGAGGGCATGAGTTGATTCGATGAGACCTTTACCCGAGATCGGGGTGTCAAAGCCCGTAACCCCTAAGGTAGTGATCCGAAATATCTGGTTGCGCAATGATTCCATGAGTTGGGGGAGTGATAAGGTATTGACCTCAAAATAAGTGTCGATCGCCAGGGACTTGTTTTTTAGTTTCTTTAAAAATCGAATAATCTGTTGTTTTTCTTCCTTTTGATAGCTGGGGTAGAAATATTCCTCCAATGTCTGCAAACCTTCGGCTTCGATGACGGCATTTTCTTCCAATTCAATTTCGTCTAGATTGGGGCCATTCAAAAAACGGGCGGTCTCGGGCATAAAATAGCCAACTGCCCATTCCATGGATTTGTACGTGGACCGCAACTGATCAAATCCCTGTTGCAGCTGTTGGTCAATGCTATTATTTTCGACGTTGGCGATCTGTTGGTCAATCTGTTTATCAAATGTGGTATTGATCGTTAACACCCGCTGTCTTATATCTGGTAGATCTTGAGGATCTGTCGTATGATTTCCTTTACACATGATAGCGAATAATACAATTGCTATCAGACCGCTCACAAGCCAATATTTCATCTATTTTTTATGTTTGAATAAAATAACAACAAGGGTATCCTTTCGCAGTGAAGGGATACCCTTGTTGGGTATTAATGTTGATTTTTAGTAAAATTATCGTTGTACGTTACGGATAAGAACGACTTGACCACCTTCCTTGTTGGTAACAGCTCCGGATCCATCAGCGTTGGCAAATTTATCATTCCGCCAAGTGTGGGAGTGGATATTGACAGCAAAGGTATTTGGAATGCCAACCAATTTGGAAACATCTGTCATCGCACCAAATTCCCATGAACCAAATTTACTGAGGTTGCCACTTTGGTTGTAATTTTTTTGCCAATCTGTGTTATTGCGCTCATGTTTCATGTTTAACCAAGGCTTGTAGGTCTTGGTCGCCATATTGTATTGCCAGATATAAGAATCGTGTTTGGCATCAGTATAATAAGAATCACCATCTTCCTGTATATACACGTAGTTCTCAGTCACACATAGGTTGTCAGGATTGATCAGGTTATTTCCCGGATCAGAATCTCCCTCAGCAATAACTTCCAATTTACCCTTCAGCATATCTTTAGAGTCCATATTCAATTTATAGACCCGGCCCCACATTGTTAATCCTTCTGTTGGGGTCTTGCCGTCACCCGACTGGCCTGTTGCGGTAAAATAGACTTCACGTCCATTACCAGCACCTTTACGGTAATCCACATCTTCTACTCTGGAGAAACGAATGGCTTTGTTGTCTATGTTAGCTTGGTTGATTTCTTTACCAGTTTTGTTTTTGGCATTTGGAATTTCGACAAACTCGACATCATAAGAACCACCCTTTTTCATATTTGTTTCGGTATAGTCATTATTGCTACGCTTTAGGGCGTATAGCTTGCCATTATCCAAGTCACCTTGTTGATCAGCGATATAAAGGATCAATTGGCCAGCAGATTGATGGTCTGAACCGTACGATTGATCTTCTCCGATCAGGATATAGGTCTTGCCATTGGATACGTCTTTTGGAAGTGGTACCGCATTTTCCATGGAAGCTTTTCCTAAAGCCGGTTTAACACGGTTTTTGTCCGAGCGTTGGGCTACAGATCCCAGCGGATCCAGTTTATGAACCATACTCTCTTCGCCCGATTCGCCCGCTGTTAGAAAAGCGGAGAAACCATGCTCTTCAGGTGTGGCAAGCGTAGCCGAACAAAGTCTGGTACTACCGCCAGTACCATCCATGATATATTCGCCTTTAATTGGTTTGAAGTTTTTATCGAGATAAACACGGGATACCGATTGCGTGATTTCGTGGTTACTGATCATCAGGAAACCATCTGATTTGTCATCCTTCATAAATCCAGCGCCATCGGGTTGACCAGCGAATACGAATTCGGGACTACCGGATAATTTATCTGAACTTGAGATCAGGGTGGTGATCTTTAAATTTTCAAAACCTGGCATGCCAAAGACAAAAGCGGGTTCTTTCGAATAGTTTTCTAAATTTTCCACTGGCGGATTCTCTCCACCATCTCCGATTTTATCGTTGTCTTTACAGCCAGCTATTGCCACTGACAATAGCAAACTCAGGATTGTAATTGGGTTTCTTCTCATACCGCAAAGGTATTCTGAGGATATTAGCTGTATATTAACTCTATTTTAAATAAACAATTTGCCATGAAACAGAAAAGATGATTAATTTTATGTTGGCATATTTTTCTGATTTTTTATTTTTAAATTGATCCTAATGTAGAAATATGTGAGGAGAAAAAATAGAGACAATTGCTATACTCAATCTTGGAGCTGTAACTGATAATGCATCACAAACTGATTAAACAATTGAATAACCCATTTGTTAGTCAGAAATAAAACCGATATAACCATTTTCTCTTACATTTGCAAAAGAGAGGCAAACCAAGTTGTTCGATTATCGGATTGTATAGTGAGCCCTCACTGTATATAATTCCGATGCGATGGCTGTATCTTTTGGGAAGATGTTTTTTAATGTGCGTGAAAAAGAGGTGTTAAAAGGAATAGTTGATGGTATGGATAGTCAGGAGATCGCAGACTGTTTGTGCCTATGTATTCATACAATCAATACTCACCGTAAAAATATCTTAGCTAAGGCGGGAGTCAAGACTCCCATGCAGCTGATCAAAAAGACAATTGGGGAAGGTTATGTTTAATTTTGGATAAATATTACTTTGGTCAGCTATTTACCTGTGTTTTGGTATTCTTTAAATTTATAGTAACAAAAAGAGGAACCTAGATTCCTCTTTTTGTTTTTTTTTCGTTAAAATCCAAGGTAAGATCAAGTTTTACTTGAAATTAGTTTTTTACTTGAAATCAGTTCCTGTTACTTGGATGAGTTTGTTTTATTTGCCGGTTCACCGCGAAGTACGATTTTGGCGGCTTGTTTTCCGTTGTTTTCCTTTGCTTCGGAGCTGATGGTACTAGTAGAACGCACGTTTACATTCGTTATAGTATTTGGTTCTGCCGACCTAATTTCTGTTACCTTTGCCGATCCGGATGTAGCAGTTCCTGTTTTTACTATCGAAACAGCTTTGGGATCATTGACTTGAACATTGTTTGCTTTTACCGATGTGACAGTGCTCACATTCGCTGTTCCACGCATAGTTATCCGTTTAGGTTCCCGATGCTTTTCACTTGAATTTCCGCCGGAGGTGCCATTATCGGTAGCATTTCCATTTCCATTCGCATTACCGTTTACATTGATCCGTTTAGGTTCCTGAAATTTTACGTTTTCAACATACACCTCTTCCACTTTGGGTACCGCATCGAATTTTACCTCTTTAGGTGCTGGCGGCTTATTTTTCATTGTTTTCTTGCTGTTTCCACCTGTTTTTTTGGGTTCTGGAAAGCGTATTGTTTCTTCTTTTGGAGCAGCATTTTTCTTGCGTTCCATTGCGGGAGCTCCTTCTCTTCTGGGCGGATTAGGCCGTTCAGATACCGCTTTTGGGGCATCCGGTTTTTTGGAAGTGGGGGGAGTATTGGCCGGTTTCGCAGGCTCAGTTTTTTCTGTTTTGGCCGGCGTTGTTTTCTGTGCTTCGACATGAGTCGAAAACAACAGGCTTATTGCTGTTGTCAGCAATAAGGTAAGCGCAGGCATCAGCAGGAGCTTACCACTGTTCGTTCTTTTCTGTAACATAATTAATCGTTTTTTTGTTGTTAAAAAATTAAAATTACTGGCCGGTAATGCGTTTATATCGGGGGAGGACATGCTCCACTGGATAATCAGATGTTGGTAACTGGCGCGTTCATAAACCTGTACTACGGCATCGTCTGCCAGGTATTCGTGGTTTTGTCGAACAGCCCTGTTGATCAGGTAAACCATGGGGTTGAACCATAATACAATGCGCATGAACTGCATGAGCATCACGTCTATGGAATGTCGCTGGTCTACATGTGCCTGTTCATGAGCGATAATCGAAGCCTCAATCTCTCCTTGTAAATATGCGCCACGGGGTACATAGATCCGTCTGAAAAATGAGAAGGGAGTTTTAAGGCCATGAATACTATAAATTGAAGGATTGTTTGTTGCTGATGCGCGACCGATGTAGGATGAAAACTTTTTATAGTTTACTATATACCTAATCAAAAGTACAATCGCAATCAGTAGATAGGCAAGGAAAATAGCCGTGTTGGTTGATATCAACGATTCCTGAGGGACGGCTACAGGGGCTGTGATGGCAAGCTCCATATGCTCTGGAACGACTTCCGGTTGAACCCTATTAAAATGAAAAAAATCAGGGATAAATGACGGCAGAGCAGTTTGCACCAATGGTGCAAAAAGAGCGATAGGTATAATAGCAAGCAGATAAAACCGGTTAAATGCCAATAGCTTATGCTGTTGCAGAAGAGAAATGTATACCAGATACAGTAAGCCTGAACAGGTGATCAATTTTCCCAAATAGATAATCATGTCGCTTTGTTTTTAATTTCTGAATCAATTATTTTTTTCAGTTCTTCCAATTGCTCCTTGTTCAATTGCGATTGTTTTGTAAAAAAGGAAGCGAATTTTAACGCTGAATTATCAAAATACGTTTCAACAATATCATTGACGTGTGCGAGATAATAACTGTCCTTGTCGAACAACGGATAATACTCACGTGAATTGCCATATAATACATACGATATGGCTCCTTTTTCGGTCATTCGTTTTAATAATGTCGCAATCGTCGTCGGAGCAGGTTTGGGTTCAGGATAGGCTTCCATAAGGTCTTTCATAAAGGCCTTTTTCATGTCCCAGATGTACCCCATCAATTGTTCTTCAGTCGCTGATAATTTATTCATACTACAAATATAGAATCTATTCTACATTTTGTAGAATGAAAAATGTTAAAATTTGTTATTTACTTGTATTTAATTGATTTTTAGTGTTTTATTTTTGTTTTCGTGCTTGTGATAAACAATTTTTGTTACAAAAAAAGAGAATGGCGACTGCTAAAATAATGAGCCTATGGGATACTGGGGGGGACTTTATCTGGAATGCTAGTGGAAAATGAAGTGAGACTGCATATCGAACCTGGAATACGAAATGCCTTATATCAGGGGTTTCTTTTTTGGATTGGCATTAAAATATTCTTTTTTAAACTGGAACATCTGTGCCATTTTTTGTGCGCGCCATTTGGCTTCGTCAGCCTTTTCACCTGTATATAGCCGATCGACGGACGCTTCAAATAAAAGGAGCCATTGATCGAAATGTTTTGCCTCAATGGGGAGGGGGATATGGGGTGGAAATGGACTGCCAAAGTAGGTATGTTCATCTAGTAAGATCGTCTGCCAGAAGCGATACATTTTTTCCAGGTGTACGCCCCAATTGTCCTGAATACGTTCCTGAAAAATAGGGCCTAGGAGATTGTCCTGACGAACTGTGCTGTAAAACTGATCGACTAATATTTTTATGTCCGCGATGGTTTGAATGTCCTGTTTCATGGGTTTAATGCCTGATTTTGTGAAACGGATACTTCATCTGTAGCTGTTGCACGGTGTATGAATAGGATAAATTTAGCGAGAATATAGGAGAATTGAATCAGGTTGATGTAAAGATGTGTGTTAAAAATATTGGATTTTTCTTTTATTGTCAGTAATTTGAATAGATATTTAGGGAAAACACATGGGAAAATACACTTTTTTTGTCCTGCTGCTGCTGGGATGTTACACCGCGCAGGCACAAATCACCGATATTACAGTCAACAAAGAAAATTTTGAATCTTCGGGTTTTCCATTTAAAGGCAAACGTGTGCTGCAGGTGGAGCATATTCAGACCGAAAAGGAAGATAATTATATCATTTTTTCAAAAGAGGAACGCGGAGCAGATCCGGATAAACTATATGCTCAGCAATTTCAGCGAAAAGATGGTATGTGGGTACCTGTTGTGGAGGAAACTATCGTTGAAGATGGTATTATTACTTCGGTGTGGGAATCTAGAAAAGCATTCTTTGATGCTGACAAAGATGGTAAATTGGATGCGGTGTTTATCTATTCGAGACATCCTAAGGATCATGTCGAAAAGCAGCTGAGCTGTATTGCTTTGGTTTTATATAAGGGACAATTTTATCGTCTGCGCGCAGATGCGGAGGATGGATATACTAAGACTTCCTATTCGGACAACTACGCTTCTTTGCCTAATGAAGTGAAGGAGAATGTGGAACGCTATTGGGAAAATCTGGACAAAAGATAATAGATTGTAATACTGAACACTAAGACAAAAGGGCCATTCAATTTTGGAATGCCCCTTTTGTCTTTGATTATGCTCGGATCGCTACAGTCCTGTTTGGAATATTGAATACATAGGCTTTTTTTTCTGAATTGCCTGTTTTTATTGATTCGTATTTTTCATTAAGGCATCAATGAACTCGTTACGCTCGGTTTATTGATCAGAAAGAACTTCAGTCAATTTTCATTGCTATTGGTGCTTTCCCTTTCGTATTTTACTGAATGGAAGCCAATAATTGTTTTTCCTCTTCTTCTTGCGTTTTACCAATGACATAGCGTGTAATGTTTTGATGTTTGATCTCATCAATTGTATGGATCACATCTTTCGTTCTAGCGTCTTTGCTCGGCTTGATCAGTACGATCATATCCTTGCTTTTGGACAGGGTATTGATCTTTGCTTTCAATTGCGCGAGCACTTGCGGTAATGTCTTTTCTATATCGCTTGGCTTTTCGGAAGCGGCAATGGGCTTCTTGAAGTCGCCATGATACCACATAAATTTTCCATCCCCAAGGATCAATGTCGCTGTCCGGTTTTCGTCAATGAGTACTGGTGGTGTAGCCTCGCCTTTTGTTTTGTCTGGCATGGCAATATCCATTGCTGCGGGTTTGTTTAGGGTTGTGGTTAGCATGAAGAAGGTGATCAAAAGAAAAGCAAGGTCTACCATTGCTGTCAGATCTACCTTTGGGGCCATTTTTCGGCTTCTAATTTTTTTCTTTCCGCTTTCTTGTGTTTTTTGGTTTAATTCTGCCATGATGCTTTGTCTTTAGGTTATAACTCTTGTTCATACACATTGATATGATGCCCAAGAGAGAACTATTCCATATTTTTTTTGACAATGGGAGCCGTTTTTTTCTTTGATTTTTTTTAGAGGGTTCAATTACAATAGGTTAAAGAATTGCCTAATAGAAGATGATAGACCAAGATTTGCTAGTGCTAATAATAGTGTTGTAGTGATACTAACTTCTAAGGTTGAGAACTTGTCTTCTCTGGTAGTAACTATCGCAAAAAGGTGAAGCAGAGATAAAGTGGTCGTGGCGGTTGTATAACATAGGTAGTCAGTTAGGGGAGATTGTTGAGGAACGTATTTTCGTTGAGGGAAATGAAATAAAAAAGATTAGTAACTTGCCAATAAAAAATATGGAGCAGGATAAAGGACTTGTCTATACAGATATCGTATCACCGGTAGGGAGCATAAGGCTTGTGGCGACCAGACGTGGTCTTACTGCTGTATTGTGGGAAGGTGAAGACTATACCCGGACAAAGTTATCTCAACCAGATAAAGATGACCATGCGCCATTACTTTTACTCGCTCAGCAACAGCTTTTGGAATATTTTGATCGCAAGCGCACTGTTTTTGACCTGCCGCTGGATATGAAGGGAACTCCCTTTCAGCTTAAGGTGTGGGAAGCTTTGCTCACTATTCCTTATGGCCAGACAAGAACCTATGGGGATCTGGCGCGTCAGCTTGGCGATATCAAAGCTGTACGCGCAGTCGGTGGTGCATTGAACAAAAATCCGATATCCATTATTGTACCCTGCCATCGGATCATCGGTGGATCTGGGAAACTCGTTGGTTTTGCAGGCGGCCTGAAAAATAAGTCTATTCTTATTGATCTGGAAAAGAAAGATCGGACTCCGACATTGTTTGATTGAAAGTAGGCGCTAACCTACAACCAGCCTTCCTTTATCGCCTTGGTTATTAGATCCACGGGTGTTTTTACGCCAGCTTTAGCAAGAATATTTTTCCTGTGCGTGTTTACTGTGTGAAGACTGATACACAGCTCATCTGCAATTGTTTTGCTCATTTTGCCCTCAACGATACATTTTAAAATTTCTCGCTCTCGCTTTGTAAACATATCATAGGATTTTGTGAACGCTTGATCGAGTTGAATATTAAAAAAAGAAGGTTCGTCATCAAGTCCAATAAGTGAGAAACAGGGTTTTCCTTCTTGTTTTATATGCGATATGTCGGTATGCAGAGAGAGTGTCCGGTAGAAGTTATTTTCATCATAATCTATCTGAATAGCCTGATGCAAGATCCTGATATAGTGTCCATCTTTTCTTTTGAACCTGAAATCATATTGGACTTTATAGCTTTTTATTTTTTCATAAGGTAAACTCTTAAAAAACTCTACGACTTTATATTCAAAGTTGAGAAAATAGGGTTTGTCATCAGGATGGATACGTTCCATGAGGAATGGAATAGAAAGCTCATCTGGTTTATAGCCGATCAGGTTTTGGCATTCTTCGCTGATGACCTCGACATCCCCAGTATACATGTTGAACACTAAATAATAGAAATTTCCTGCTTGAAATATATTTAACAAGCGTCTATGAAATTCGATCTGTTGTTGTAAGTGTGAGGTATCTGCTGTTTTCTCAATGTCTACAACTGTCTTCCAGAATTTCTTTGCTGTAAGGTAATATTTGGATTTAGGTGACTCCATAAAAGTTAATCGGTTAATACTGTAAATCTACAAAAAAGTACCTGGATATCTGAATGAAAGAACTCAGGTTTTTTATCGAAAAATCTTCTAATTGTTATCCTGAGAGACGGTAGGGGAAGATGATAAAGTTCGAACCCCGGCCAACCCTTCTGGTTCGAATCAACTTGTCTTTAAAATAAAAGATCCCTCATCTTTCGATGAAGGATCTTTCTGCGGAGAGTGAGGGATTCGAACCCCCGAACCTGTGACAGTTAACGGTTTTCAAGACCGCCGCATTCGACCACTCTGCCAACTCTCCGCGACAAAAGTAGAAATTCTGAATAGATTTGCAAAACTTATTTTTGCAGCAATGTCTTATGGTTTGAAAATGAGCAAGATTATTTTAAAAATGCTATGCCGGAATAATCTCGTGGCAGTGTTTTTTGATATTGGCAGCTATTTTATCGATCGGTAGATCATCCTGATCTATACCAAAAGGCTCCTCAATGGATTCACCGATCAATTCAAGCGAAGCTAATACGTATAGAATAAACGGAACGGCGACGACAACAAAATATCCGATCGAAAAAACATAGCCTACAGGAAGTGTCATTGTATAGAAGATAATGAACTTCTTGATAAACGCGCTATAAGCTAATGGAATTGGCGTATTTTTTATCCGTTCACAGGCTCCACATACATTGGTCATGGAGACAATCTCCTCATTGAGTATAATCAATTGGTCTCCACTGACAATTCCTTCTTTGTAAAGATCGTTTATCTTCTGAAAAATCATATTGGAAACCTGATTTGGACCATGCTTCTTGCTGTCCAACGCCGTAAGTTCGGGATGCTCGTTTTCATCGAGCATAAACTTGGTGTAGTCAGATCGCAAAAAATCATATAGGGTCTCCGCAAACAAGGGTATAGTTTTTCGGAAGAAACTGCGATTGACCTTGTCATCCGCATCGAGCATGGCGTTGAGCTTATAGGCAAAGGCCCGGCTGACATTGGTCAATGTACCCCATTGTTTACGTGCTTCCCACCAACGGTCATAGGCCGAGTTGGTTCTAAATACCAACAGTAAGGAGATCACAAAACCCAACAGGTTATGGACGATGGTAATGTTTTTAACCCAGCTTCTTTCATTTAATTTGAGATATTCCAATTCGAGATAGGCTATAGCCCAGGAGTAGACAGCTATTAAAATAAGAAAAGGTAACAGCTTGTTAAAGGTGTCTGATTTATGCAATTTGAAAGTTGCTGACAGCCAATCTTTAGGGTTGTATACGATCATATACAAAAATATAAATTGTTATGAAAACTTTGCGAGTTAATTGTGATTCCCGTAACTTCATCATCGTATGGCGCAACAGCAATCAAAAAGAACAAAAGGGAGTGGGAAGAAACAGCAACCTCGCGAAACCAAATGGATATGGATGATCGTGGGGATGTTTATATTTTTCTTATTTCTTGTTGCATGGCACTATAAAGCCGGAATAATATATTACTTCCGTGTGGCAACATCCAAAAATAAATCTTTAACAAAGGAGGCTAAGTATGATATCCGTAATATCGAAATCATGAGTAAGCATGATGACAAGGTATTTGGTATTGATGTTTCGACTTATCAGGATGATATCGATTGGCAGAAAGTGAATACGATCAACGATCAATTTCCCATCGACTTTGTATTTATCCGGGCGACGATGGGGGAGAGGCGTATAGATGATAAATTTAGCCGAAATTGGTCCAAAATACGTAACCGGGCTATCTTACGGGGTGCATACCATTATTTTCGGCCAAATGAGAATTCGGTCAAACAGGCTAAAAATTTTATCCGTAAGGTTCAGCTCCATCCAGGAGATCTTCCCCCCGTACTCGATATTGAGGAGCATCCGAAACAGCAATCTATGGATAGCCTGAAAGTGGGATTGAAACGTTGGCTCGAGGAGGTGGAAGCACATTATAAAGTCAAACCTATCCTATACTCCGGAGATAAATTCTATAGTGATTTTTTAGAAAAGGAATTCGCAAACTATACCCTCTGGATCGCGAACTATAATTTTTGGATTGAAAATCCAAAAGAGCATTGGGCATTTTGGCAATTTTCAGAAAAAGGCTCTGTGGCAGGTATTCGTGGAAATGTTGATTTAAATATCTATAATGGTAAAATAACTGAATTGGAAAAATTACTTATCCCCTTTAAATAGCAAATAAGATGAACAGAATTTTAGTAGCCGCATTGATAGGGGCTGTCTTTATATGTCCTGGTGCTCTGCCAGCTAATGCAAAATCAAATCTACAGCAAAAAGAATCACATTATACCACAGCTGATTTACCATTACTTGCCTTGAAGCAATTTAGAAAACTGCGTAAACAGCATGATGTGGTCGTTTTGGATACAAGGTCAGGTGATGATTTCTTAAAGGGTTTCATTCCAGGATCGATCAATGTAGGTTTTAAGGGACCATTTGATATTTTCCTAAAGCAGGTTGTCCTTGATAAAAACCAAAAGCTCTTAATTGTTGCTGAGGAGCAAGACCATAAAGTGGTGTCAGAGCGTCTAGCGCAATTGGGCTATGCAGGTGTTATCGGTATATTGGACGGTGGTATAGACCGCTGGAAAGAACGGGAACCTGTAGATTCTGTCACAAACCTAAGCGCAGGAAGATTTGGAGAAAGATCAGATCCAGGTCATATTGTGGATGTACGGACAGTGAAAGAATTTGATAAGGGACATATTGACAATGCAATGAACATTCCCTTGACGGATTTCATTAATTTTGGTAACACGCTAGAAAAAGATAATAAGCCACTTTATGTGCATTGTCAATCGGGTTATCGCAGTGCGGTTGCCGTTTCTATTTTGCGTGCCAAAGGATTTAAAAACGTGTGCAATATTCAGGGTGGATATAAGGCATTGAAAGATGAAATAAAGGAGAATTAATAATGGCAACTTTTGACCAGATTATTCAATCAAATTCGCTGGTTTTAGTGGATTTTTTTGCGACGTGGTGCGGTCCATGCCAGACGATGGCGCCGGTGTTACAGGATGTAAAGGAATTTTATCAGGAGGATCTATCGATTATAAAAATAGATGTGGATAAGAATCCAAAAATTGCTTCCATTTATAAAGTAAGTGGAGTACCTACTTTTATATTATTTAAAAATGGTCAACAGCTGTGGCGCCAGAGTGGGATGATCCCAAAGATGGAATTGCATAAGCTGATCGACCAGGCGAAATAAATCGGTGGGTAAAAAAAATAAGGCGTTCAATCAAATTGAACGCCTTATTTTTTTAATGATTCTCTGGTTTTGATAGGTAGTGTTATATAGCACTAAATATTAAAACTCATCATCATCGTCGAAGTCATCCAATCCTTCAATTTCAGGAATTTCGAAATCATCGTTTTCGAAATCATCATCGTCGTCATCAGGTCCATTGAAAGACGCGAATTTTACTTCTTCAAGATCTTCGTTAGCTAATATTGCCGTGTTCATAAAATAATACTTTATTGTTGCTTATTCAATGTTGTAAAATTAGAGAAGAAAACTATTTTTTAAAACTTTTTTTAAAAAAAATATAGCCCTTTATTTTTCTGCTAATCAGTATGTTGAATTGTTTTTTAAAAATAAAAATTTATTTTATTTTATTTACTCATTTGTTTCGCCAATTGCATTGTCTTCCGTAACGATATCTTTTAGCTGCGGAAGATCACGAACACCATTGATTCCGAAATGATCCATAAACTGTTGGCTGGTAGCGTACAACAATGGTTTGCCTATTGTATCGGCTTTGCCAGCTATTTTGATCAGTTTCTTTTCCAGTAGTCTTTGGATAGAATAATCACAACTGACACCTCTGATCTGCTCAACTTCCAGTTTGGTAATCGGCTGTCTGTATGCGATAATGGCAAGTGTTTCCAAAGCCGATTGACTGAGCTTGCGTTTGTTGTTGTGATTTTGTAATTGCTGTATCGCCTCGTGATAGACCGCTTTGGTCAGAAACTGATACGAATTATTGATATACCGTAACTCCAATACCTGATCTTCATCCTGATATTTGTCCTCAATCTTTTTGATTAATTCACGCAACTCTTCTTTCGATAATTCAATAGCCAAGGCTTCTTGTAGAATCTGTTTGATATCGGCAAGATCTATTCCTTCTGCAGAAGCAAAAATAATTGCTTCAATATTTCTAATGACGTCTTTCAATGTAGGGTATTAATAGTTAATGACTTGTTCGACCATGTGCGCAGGCAGTTCTCTGAAATCATATTTTTGCGTTCTTAATTGCGGTTCAAAACCCGCTTCCAGAATAGCTTCTTGTATTGATCTGGAGGTAAACCGATGGGGAGCACCTGCTGCCGAAACGACATTCTCCTCGATCATGATGGATCCAAAATCGTTGGCACCAGCATGCAAGCATAACTGGGCGGTGCGTTTTCCAACCGTAAGCCATGATGCCTGGATGTTTTTGATATTTGGTAACATGATTCGGCTTAAAGCGATCATACGGATATACTCTTCACTGGTAACATCATTGGTAATGCCGCGGAGTCTTTTTAATAATGTGCCATCATCTTGGAAAGGCCAAGGTATAAAGGCCATAAAACCATAAGAATCGGCCGGTTTTTCATCTTGCACTTCTCTAATCCATACAAGATGTTCGAAACGCTCTTCGATGGTTTCAATATGCCCAAACATCATGGTAGCGGAACTAGGCAGATTGATTTTGTGCGCCGCACGCATCACATCGAGCCATTCCTTGCCACCGCATTTTCCTTTGGATATCAAACGTCTGACACGGTCATTGAGAATTTCGGCTCCGGCTCCCGGTAAAGAATCAAGACCTGCTTCTTTCAATTGAGTCAACACGTCGATATGGCTCATGTTTTCCAGTTTAGAAATATGGGCGATTTCCGGTGGACCGAGTGAATGGAGTTTCAGTGTAGGGTAAAGTTCCTTTAACTGTCTATATAGATTTTTGTAGAATTCAATACCTAAATCCGGATGGTGTCCTCCCTGTAGCAAAAGTTGGTCGCCACCGAATTTAAATGTTTCTTCGATCTTCTGTTTGTAACTCTCGATATCGGTGATGTAACTGTCTTCATGACCGGGACGACGAAAGAAATTGCAGAACTTGCAGTTTGCAATACAGACATTGGTCGTATTGACATTCCTGTCGATCTGCCAGGTTACCTTGCCATGTGGTACTTGTATCTTGCGCAATTCATTGGCTACGAAAGTCAAATCAGCTGTGGGTGCATTCTGATATAAAAAAACACCCTCTTCCTTGGAAAGGAACTCAAATCGGAGCGCCCGTTCTAATAAACTACTTACATTCATCAAAACAAATATAAGTACCTTTTAGCGGATTTAAATGTATTTGGCGAATATTTGACATTCCGACTTGATATTGAGCGGGAAGCAGATAAACTAAATTTTCTCAACTTTCCTTTGTAACAGAAATATGGATGTTTGACTTAGTGTATTAAATACAATAACTTGATTTATAGTGTGTTGTGATTTAAATTAAGAATTTTCTTTTTTTTATATTTTTTATTCTTTACATTTATTTAACAGATTTTAACATTTCTGTAAATAACCAAACTGAAATTGAAAATGATAACCAAAGTGGCTCATAATCAGTGGCAATGCATGTTGTTTCTGTTGGAGCTGAACGACCAAGACTTAAAATAAACCAATACCAAGCTAAACAAACAGATAAATAAACATAAATTTTTTTAAACCACCTATTTAAAATTATGATGAAAAAAACGGACAAAAATTGCTGTTTTGATCTCATATTGGGCCAAAAGTTCAATAAGAGGTTCTTGCTGATGAGTTCTCTGCTCATCGCAGGCGGAATGACTGCTCAGGTATCTGCCAAAGGAGCTGTTACTCATGGTCGAGTTGAAGTCGTTTCGTTGGTGAAAACTAAAGGGTTGCAGGAAATACCTATTAAAGGTGTTGTAAAAGATGCCACTACAGGCCAGGCGATTACCGGTGTATCGGTTAAAATCAAAGGAACAAGTAAGGGAACATCAACAGACGCGGATGGTGCATTTACGATCCAGGGAAAAGTCGGTGATGTATTGGTCGTGAGTTACATCGGTTACTCAAGCGCTGAAGTGACTGTCACGGGAAAAGCGGATCTGGCAATTTCGTTAAATTCTGCTGAAGGTGCACTGGAAGAGGTTGTGGTCACAGGTTATTCCTCACAACGTAAGAAAGATTTGACCGGTGCCGTTGCAGTTGTCAGTGTGAAAGACCTTAAAACGACACCTGCTGCCAGTGCTGTAGAATCATTGCAAGGACGGGCGACAGGGGTTCAGATTGTCGTAGATGGTGCGCCGGGATCAACTCCGCAAATTAAGATCCGGGGTTATAGTACGATCAACAATAATGAACCACTCTATATTATAGATGGTGTTCCTTATGAAGGCAAATTAAGCTGGCTTAATCAAAACGACATTGAATCCATGCAAGTGCTGAAAGATGCCTCCGCAGCTTCAATCTATGGTTCACGCGCGAATAATGGTGTGGTTATCATTACCACAAAGATCGGAAAGGAAGGAAAACCTCAATTTAACCTTGATTCATACTATGGTGTACAAGTACCAAATAGCTCTCGTTTTCCAAAGATGTTGTCTCCACAACAGACCTTGGATATCGAAAATTTATTAAACGGCGAAAGTAAAAAGTTGCCAGATTATCTTATAAACGGTCCAAAAGTAGGCGGGAAAGATGTAATAACAGACGCTGATATCGACATGTCAAAGTATAAATTTGACGCAGGTAGTCGTGCTGATTTTTTCCAGATCACAAAAGCAAATAAGATGGGTACCAACTGGTTTGATGCATTGTCCCAAAATGCACCTACACAATCACATCAGTTAAGTGTGCTTGGTGGTGGAGAGAATGCTTCATATGCGATTTCCGGAGGTTATCTGAAACAAAAAGGTACCATTATCCATACCGGTTTTGAAAAATATAATCTTCGTTCAAATACACGGTTCTCTGCTTTCAATAACAAGTTGCGCTTTGGAGAAAACATGCAATATAGTTTTACAGAGGGCTTTGGTGTTGGGGTGAATACAAATACTGCGGGTGATTATATCGGTGAAGGAAGTGCCCTAGGTTTCGCTTATCGTATCCATAATATTATTCCGGTCTATGATATGGGCGGAAATTTTGCTGGATCCGTTGGGGGACAATTTGGTAACGGTGAAAACCCGGTCGCTATCGCCTATCGTGCGAAAGATAATAAGAATAAGAGTAATATGTTCTTCGGAAACGTATTCGGGGAATATGATATCTTATCGGGACTGACATTCCGTAGCAGTTTTGGTATGAAGTATGAAAACTATAACGGCATATCATATACTTACCCTAATCCCGAATTTACGGAGGGAAGTTTTAATAATGGGATCAATGAGTTCTTTGGGTTAAATAAAGAATGGACTTGGACAAATACGTTAAATTATAAAGCAACATTTAATGAAGATCACAGTCTAGCTATCTTAGCAGGTACTGAGGCTATCCAAAATAGAAACAGACAGATCAGGGGTAAAGGAAATGGATTCTTTACTATGTCGACTCTGGATTACCTTTATTTGGACGCTGCATCAACAGGACGTGTGAGTGAAGGCGGTGGCTCGGTAGGCTCCTTATTTTCTATTTTTGGAAAAGTTGACTATTCGTTCAAAGACCGCTATATCTTGAGCGCGACGGTGCGTCGGGATGGGTCGTCCAATTTTGGTCCGAACAACAAATATGGTACTTTCCCAGGCGCCAGTGCAGCTTGGCGTTTGTCACAAGAAGAATTTATGAAAGGCATATCCTGGCTTTCTGATCTGAAAATCAGAGCGGGTTATGGGGTGACGGGTAATCAACGTATTCCTGCCAATCAATATTTAGATCGTTATCAAGTTGCGGTGAATTCTTCATCCTACCCAATTGACGGAAGCTTGACATCAGGAATGTGGCACAATGCCTATAGTAACCCTGATGTAAAATGGGAGCAGGTTTCTGCGTTGAACCTTGGTTTGGACTTTACCTTATTGCAAGGTGATTTTGATGGATCCTTCGATTGGTACAATAAGAAGACCAAAGATATGTTGTATCTGCTTCCTTTGCCAGCCGTTGCAGCAGGTCGTGCCGCATCGCCTTATGTCAACATCGGGGATATGGAAAATAAAGGGATCGAACTGTCTTTAAATTATCATTACGGGAGACGCCAACAGAGTGCCTTTACATTGGATTTGTCGGGTACTATCTCACGTAACGTGAATAAGATCGTGTCATTGGCCCCTTCTGTTAGCCAACAGGTGTACGGAAGTTTTAGAAGTATGGAAACCTCTATCCTCAAACCCGGCGAAGCAATAGGTGCTTTTTATGGCTATAAGGTAATCGGAATCTATTCTGATGCGGATATGGCCAACACCGCTGTCGCGAAGTATGAAGATGGAAAATCCAGAGCAGGAGCGCTTAAATATGAAGATGTCAATGGTGATGGAAAAATTGACGCTAATGACCGTACAGTAATAGGAAGTCCACATCCTGATTTTGTCTATTCATTCAATATTAACGCCGGTTACAAGAATTTTGACTTTATGGCTTATTTCTATGGGTCAAAAGGAAATAAAAACTATGAGGCGACACGTTATTTTACCGACTTCGGTGTATTCAGAGGGCAAAAAAGCGAGCGGGTGCTGGATGCCTGGGATGCAAAGAACAATCCCTCAAGCATGATTCCTTCGCAGGTAAATAATGCCTCAGCATATGAATATGCTTCTTCGAGCTATTATGTGCAAGATGCTAGTTTCTTAAAGCTAAAGAACCTTCAGGTCGGCTACAATTTTGATACCAATAAGGTTTTTGGTAACAATACTGGCATAAAGAAACTGAGAGCCTATGTTGGGGTTACGAATCTGTTTACCATTACGAAATACCAAGGTTTGGATCCAGAGGTCAGTGCAACACCGTCTACATATTCCGCATTGGGTGTTGACTTTGGTGTGTACCCACAGGCACGTCAATATATGTTGGGTGTGAGTCTTGGATTTTAAGCACGGAATGAATTACGATAAAATTTGATTGAAATGAAAAAAAGAAATATAATTACAGTTCTAGGTATATCATTGATGTTATTGAGCTCATGTGGTAAATCTTTTCTAGAAAGAGATCCACAGGGTGAGCTGCCTGAGAGCCAGGTCATCAATTCGAAAGGGATCGAAGCGTCATTAATAGGCGCCTATGGAATCCTGAATGGGAATGTGAACGGCACCTGGGGGAACTATGCTTCAGCGCCGAGCCAATGGTTATTTGGCGAAGTAGGGGCCGATAATGCACATAAAGGCTCTGAGGCGACGGATCAGCCCAATATGAATATGATCGAATTCCATACGCCAAATAGCTCTAACGATAATCTGAGCACCATGTGGGAAGTGTATTATGAAGGGGTGTCACGTGCAAATAATACATTGCGCCTACTAAAATTGGATCAGGCAGGAGGAAAAACCGTTACCTCTGCCAGAGCAACGGAAATTGAAGCCGAGGCAAAAGTGTTACGTGCGCATTATTACTTCTTCCTGTGGCGAGTTTTTAAAAATTTGGCTTATGTCGATGAAAATACCTCCGTCGATGATGCTAAAGTAAAACCAAACACAGATGATGTTGTTCCTAAAATTATCGATGACCTGAAATTTGGCATCGCTAACCTCCCACAGGCAAAAATCAATAAGCAGTCAGGGCGTATGGATAAAGGAATAGCGCAAGCTTATTTGGGAAAAGTGTATTTATATCAAAAGAAATATGCTGATGCCTTGGCTTTATTTAAAGATGTCATCGGAAGTAAAGATATCCGTACAATGCCTTATCAGAATAATTTCGATGTACTTACTAAAGATGGACCAGAGGCGCTTTTGTTAGCAAAGCATGCCATCAATCCTGATGGAAGCGGCGATAACGCTAATGTGGGGGATATGTTATCTGGTTTGAACGGGAGCAATCCTGTTGGCTGTTGTGGATTCTATCAACCAACAATCGATCTGGTAAATGCTTATAAAGTCGATGCTAAGGGTCTACCAATGTTAGATACTTACCGTAATAATCCGTATAAATCTGACTTTGGTCTTGTGGACAAACCGGGTGATTCGGTAAAAACGCATTACAAACTGGATGTTACCTTACGTTTCGATCCTCGTTTGGATTATACAGTAGGTCGTAGAGGTGTACACTTCTACGATTATGGTGTAATGCCGGGAGATGCCTGGATCCGTGAGGTAAGTTCAGGAGGGCCTTTTGTGGGAATAAAAACAATGATCCCAAAAAGTTTACACAGTGGACACACGGCAGCTGGTGCGGCTTATATCACTGATCTGGATGTAAATATCATTCGCTTGGCTGACGTTATTCTCATGGCAGCAGAGTGCCAGGTTGAACTTGGTGATCTGGATGGTGCTTTGAAATCGGTCAATGCCATTCGCGAAAGAGCTGCTAAATTACCTCCAAAACTAACAGGAGATGATGTTCCCGCTGCAGCGTATGATGTAAAACCTTACCCTACTTTCCCTGATCAAAATTTTGCACGTAAAGCTGTCCGTTTTGAACGTCGTCTGGAATTAGCGATGGAAGGACACCGGTTTTATGATTTAGTAAGATGGGGCGAAGCTAAAACCGTTCTGGAAAGCTACGCGAATTTTGAAGGCGGTTTTATGGCTCGTTACAAAGGCTTAAACTTTAAGCCTCAAAATGAATATCTGCCAATTCCACAGTCACAAATTGATAGAAGCGGTGGCGCCTTAAAGCAAAACCCCGGTTATTAATACCTGATATAAAGACAGCAAAAGGAGGAAATTCGTTCCTCCTTTTGCTGTTTTAAATGATTTGTATCTGAATTTTGGCAATAGGAGAAAAGGAGTTGTTGCTCTTTTTTGTATGTTTGAACCAATGAAAAATTTCTTGCGCACGATATTGCTGCTTTGGCTTATCCCATTCTCTACCCTTATTGTAAAGTCACAGGATTTTGAAGACGTCTATCGGATGCTTCAGGAATCCAAAATATTAAATGATCATTTCTATGGATTTTCACTGTACGACTTAAACGCCAATAAGTTTGTCCTGGACGTCAATGGTAATAAGCATTTTACACCAGCTTCAAATACCAAAATGTACACAACCTATGCGGCACTGGAGCTGTTAGGTGACTCCATTCCCGGATTGGAGTATGCGGAAAGGGGGGACTCACTGTTGATCTGGGGAACGGGAGATCCGACCTTTTTGCATAATAGACTCGACACGCGAGTGGTCTATAATTTTCTGAAAAGAACGAACAAAACGATCTATGTTGTACCCGGAACAATGAAAAATAAATTCTACGCCCATGGTTGGGCAATGGAAGACTTTGAAGCATACTATCAGCCTGAGATAAGCACTTTTCCGATTTATGGAAATGTCGTCACTTTCCGTCAAAGAGGGTATAATCATTTAAATACTTCTCCTGGGATTTTTCAGAAAGACCTGGATTTTTTACCTGAGCCTAAAACGGGTGATTTTGAACTTTCCCGCTCGTTTCGGAGCAATGTTTTTTGGATGTCGAAACGTCCTGTGCCAAATGATTACGTAAATGAAGTGCCTTTTATCTATTCGGATAGTCTATTTATGAAATTGCTGTCAGACACACTTGGCAAAAAAGTAAATCTAATAACCTATAAAAAGCCCAATGATACAAAAATAGTGTATTCAGGAGAAACCAAAAATCTGATCCGAGAGATGATGTTGCCAAGTGATAATTTTATCGCTGAACAATTTTTGATGATGTGTTCTTGGAAGCAGTATAGTCAATTTGATACTTATTTGGTTCGGGATTGGATGAAAAATAAGGTCTATAAGTTTTTTTCGAATGAAGTAGCGATTTTTGATGGATCGGGATTGTCTTCCTATAACAAAGTCACGCCACAGAATAATGTGGATCTGCTGGTGCTTTTGAAAAATAAGATACCAGACGAAAAGGTGCGTTTTCGGCTATTTCCTGCTGGTGGGGTGGATGGTACGTTGAGAAGGACCTATGGTAAAGACCAGGGCGAACCTTTTGTTTTCGCAAAGACCGGAACAATTACGTCTGTCTATAACCAGAGTGGTTATCTGGTCACAAGATCTGGAAGACGGCTTGCTTTCTCTTTTATGAATAATAATTATATTGATGATCGCGCGAGTGTAATTCGTAAAGAAATGGCTAAAATAATTACTTATATTCGTCAAACTTATTAAGCCAATTTAAATGGAAGCAATTGTAAAAAACAATAAAAAACTGATTCGTTCATGGGCGATGTTTGATTGGGCCAATTCCGCTTACAACCTCGTGATTACCTCAACCATTTTCCCCGTATACTATACCGCAATTACAACGACAAAGGAACATGGTGATGTTGTTAATTTCTTTGGTTTGAAGATTGTCAATACTGCGCTTTCTAATTTTGCTCTGGCTGCTGCTTATTTGTTGATGTCATTTTCTTTGCCTTTTATATCATCGTATGCAGATGCCAAAGGATTGAAAAAACCGATTATGAAATTCTTTACTTATGTGGGAGCAATTTCATGTATGTGCCTGTTTTTCTTCAAACTCGATACCTTGGAGGTCGGTATTATCTGTTTTGCTTTGGCCGCAATGGGTTATATCGGTGGGGTGTTGTTCAATAATTCCTACTTGCCGTTGTTAGCAACTGTAGATCAACAGGATCGGGTGAGTGCGCAGGGATTTGCTTTTGGTTATATCGGTTGTGTGACCTTACAGATACTTTGTTTTATCGTGGTTTTGAAACCGGAGTGGTTTGGTATTACCGATCCATCTTTGCCTGCCCGGATATCTTTTCTGATGGTGGGACTGTGGTGGTTGGGCTTTTCCATGATTCCATTTAAATATTTACCTAAAATTGAAGCCACAGGCAATAATATTGGTAAAAGCTTTGTACAGAATGTGCGGGATGAATTTAGCCATGTGATCCATAAAATTAAAGGTATACCCGAAATAAAACAGTTTCTACCCGCTTTTTTCTTCTACGCGATCGGGGTACAGACATTGATGATTGTCGCATCCTCGTTTGGAGAGAAAATTCTTCATCTAGGGGCTGAGCGATTAATTGCTACAATTCTTTTAATTCAACTTGTCGCGATCTTAGGCGCATTTTTGATGTCGTACCTATCCAAGCTTTTTGGAAATATTAAGGTGCTGATCGTCGTTGTGATGATCTGGATTGCAATCTGTATCGCTGCATTCTACTTGTCTACAGCAATGCAGTTTTATATTATTGCCGCATTAGTCGGTTTGGTTATGGGCGGAATTCAATCTTTATCGCGGTCAACCTATTCCAAATTGATCCCAACGGATATCAAGGATACGACGGCTTTTTTCTCTTTTTATGATGTTACAGAAAAGGTGGCTATCGTCATTGGCTTGTTCTCCTTTGGCCTGATAGAACAGATTACACACAATATTCGCTATTCTGCATTGGTACTTTCTTTATTTTTTGTAATTGGATTGTTACTTTTGGTTCGGATATTAATATCCAATAAATCTTAATTTTATTGATTGAATTAAATATGAAGGTAGAACTTTTTGTTCCTTGTTTTATAGATCAGCTTTATCCAGAAACCGCTTTTAACACGATCCGTTTATTGGAGAAAGTGGGTTGTGAGGTGAGTTATAATCCTGATCAGACTTGCTGTGGGCAACCAGCTTATAATGCCGGTTTTTGGGACGATGCGAAGCAGGTAGGAAAGAAGTTTTTAGAAGATTTTTCGGGAGACCATGTCATTATTTCTCCTTCGGCCTCCTGTACCGGTATGGTCAGAAATGGTTATAGCGATCTGTTCGCAAATTCTGCAGATTCCCACCAATGTCATAAAATACAACAACAGGTCATGGAGGTTTCCGATTTCTTGATCAATGTATTGAAAAAGGATTATTTTGGTGCTGAGTTGGAAGGTGTTGGAGTATATCATGACTCTTGTTCAGCCCTGCGCGAGTGCAAGATCAAGGATGAACCGAGAAAACTGCTGAGCAAGGTGCTGGGATTGGAAATGGTAGAAGTAAAAGATAGTGAAACCTGTTGCGGTTTTGGTGGAAGTTTTGCTGTCAAGTTTGAGGGGATATCGGCCGCCATGGCGGAACAGAAAGTCAGGAATGCCATGGCATTGAATGCTGATTATATAATTTCGACTGATTCGTCTTGCTTGTTGCAACTGCAAGCGTATATTGATAAACATAATTTACCCATCCAGACCATGCATCTCGTGGATGTACTGACTACTGGTTGGGGAAATATATAAATAACACACTTTAAATCTAAACACATGAATTCTAGAAGAGATTTTCTTAAAAACCTTGCATTAGCCTCTGCTGGTGTAGCATTGGCGCCATCGTTGGAGAGCTTTGCTGTAGCAAAGAAAGACTGGTTTGACATTTCCTTGGCTGAATGGTCATTGCATAAAACTTTATTTAAAGGTGATCTGAACAATTTGGATTTCCCGGTTATAGCTGCAAAAAAATATGGTATCTATGGTGTAGAGTATGTGAATCAATTCTTTAAAGACAAGGCTAATGATAACAATTACCTGACTGAGCTGAACATGCGTGCAAAAGATAATGGTGTAAGGAATGTGTTAATAATGGTTGATGGTGAGGGAAATCTTGGTGACGAAGATGAAACTAAAAGAAAACAGGCTGTACAAAATCACTATAAATGGATTTCTGCGGCTAACTTTTTAGGTTGCCATGCCATCCGCGTCAATGCAGCTGGTAAAGGTACACCTGATGAAGTCAGCAAACGTGTGGTGGAAAGCTTGACAGCGTTGTCTGATATCGGAAAGAAAGCAGGTATCAGTATTATCGTTGAAAATCATGGTGGTATTTCCTCGCATGGTGACTGGTTGGCTAAAACTCTGAAAGCTGTGGGAAGCAAATATTGTGGAAGCTTACCTGATTTGGGTAATTTTTATGAATATGACCGTTATCAAGGTGTGACAGACTTAATGCCTTATGCGCATGGTGTAAGCGCGAAAACACATGATTTTGATGCGAATGGTAATGAAACTCAAATTGACTATGAACGTATGTTAAAAATCGTGAAAAAGGCGAAATTCAAAGGCTATGTTGGGATTGAGTACGAAGGAAGTAAATTGAGTGAAGAGGAAGGAATCTTCGCAACTAAAAAATTATTGGAGCGCTTGCGTCCATTGATCTAATATAAAAGTATATAAACAAAGTTCTTTTCATACTATTGGGAAGAACTTTGTTTTTAACCGAGAATTTAATCGGTAGGAGATATCCTATTGAAGTAAATCTAAATTTTGTCCATATTTATTTTGTCAACCGATTTGATTGCAGCACCTTCTTTGGTGACCTATGAACATAGGACGATCTGGTCGATCTGGTCTGGATAGCAATGGATAAATTGAAATCACACTACCTGATATTGAAAAATAACGATTAGAAAAACATGAATTTTGAAAAAGATGCTGTTCTGGAATCTCACTTAAATCAAGTGGGGGCTGAACGAGTATTGGTGAAAGGGCATCCCGCAGGATTATTTGTCTTGTTTTTTACGGAGATGTGGGAACGTTTTAGTTACTATGGCATGCGTGCGCTATTGGTAAACTTTCTGGTTTCGACGATTGCGCAACATGGCTGGGGCTGGACAAATTCGGAAGCTATGAAGTTGTACGGTCTGTATACGGGGATGGTCTTTTTAACGCCTTTATTTGGTGGAATTATCGCGGATCGTCTGACAGGATATAAAAAGTCTATCATGGTAGGGGCGATCATCATGACCCTAGGCCATATTTCGATGGCTATGGAGGGATTTAATAAAAATTTCTTTTTGGCTGGATTGATCCTTATTGTTCTGGGAAATGGTTTGTTCAAGCCTAATATATCTTCTATGGTTGGTAAACTATATCCTGATAAGGGTGGTAAAAAGGATGCCGGATATACGATTTTCTATATGGGGATCAATGGTGGTGCCTTTTTGGGCATGATGCTGTGCGGTTATATTGGCGAGAAAATAGGCTGGCATTATGGTTTTGGACTTGCCGGTATATTTATGTTTCTGGGCATGTTGCAGTTTTACTTTGCACAACGTATTTTTGGGAAAATAGGAGATACGCCTGAAAAAGAAAACACGGTTTCGGAAAAATTGAATCGGGACGATGAACACCCAAGGCATATTGTTCGTGATCGGCTATTGGTCATCGCGATTTTTATGTTCTCAAGTATTGTATTCCATTTAGCTTTTGAACAGGCCGGAGGTTCGATGACCATATTCGCCAAAAATTATACCCAGCGTGTACTGAGCGGAGATGTTGCCACAATTTTTAAATGGGCAGATTTCGCGTTAACTATCGTACCTATTGTTGTGATTACCGGAGTACTGTTGGTATTGGCGAAGAAAATAATCCGTAAATACCCCTTAATCATACTCTTTTCCAGCATCTCATTTTTGATTATTTGGTCGTTGTGCCTATGGAAGGTGTACCGTGAATATCATGGCATGAATTCGGAAGTGACCGTGTCCTGGTTTCCCATGCTCAATTCTTTCTTTATCATTACTTTGGCAACTTCATTCAGTAAGATCTGGGAGCGTGTATGGAACCCTTCCGGACCGATTAAGTTCGCGATGGGCTTAACCTTGGTCGGTGTTGGGTTTGCGGCCTTAGCAATAGGGAGTGCAGAGATTCCAACAGGGGCAAAGACGGCTTCGGTCAGTATGATCTGGCTAGTGCTGGCTTACTTTTTTCATACAGTGGGTGAGCTTTGCATCGGCCCCGTGGGCTTGTCTTATGTGAGTAAATTGTCGCCAAAGAAATTCTTGGGACTGTTATTTGGTTTTTGGTTTTGTGCCAACGCCATCGCTAATTTTATTGGAGGGTTTATTGGTTCTTACATTGATAAGATTACCGAATCACACTCCATGTCTTTTTTCTTTGCTGTGTTTACCGTGATACCTATGATAGCGGCAGTATTTCTACTGCTTGGTAATAAAAAAATAAAAAAGATGATGCATGGGATTGATTAATTCATAGAAAAATAGTGTATCTTCATGCGATTTTTATCAAATTAAAAACAAAACCTGAGTTATAAAACAATTATTGAAATTATATGAATCAAGAAAAAGATCAAGTTCTTGTAGCACATCTGGCCAAGCAGGGGATAGATGACAAGATGGTAAATGGGCATCCTGCCGGATTATTTGTGCTGTTCTTTACGGAAATGTGGGAGCGTTTTAGTTATTATGGAATGCGGGCGCTATTGACCTTGTTTTTAATCAGTACTATCGCTGATGGGGGATGGGAATGGAGCAATGAACGCGCAATGAAGTTATATGGTTTATATACAGGTTTTGTTTATTTGACTCCGCTGATCGGTGGTATGATTGCGGATAAATTGACCGGTTTTAAGAAGGCTATCTTGATCGGTGCATTGATTATGACGCTGGGTCACCTATCCATGGCATTTGAGGCCGTCAATTCAGGCTTCTTTTTCTTAGGTCTACTCTTGATGATCTTGGGAAATGGGATGTTCAAACCGAATATCTCCTCAATGGTTGGAAATCTATATCCAGATAAAAGTGCGAAGAAAGATGCTGGTTACACGATTTTCTATATGGGTATCAATGCTGGTTCATTTTTGGGAATGCTTTTGTGTGGTTATATCGGTGAGAAGATCGGTTGGCACTATGGATTTGGTTTAGCAGGCGTTTTCATGTTTTTTGGAATGTTACAATTCTATTTTGGTCAGAAAATATTCGGAATTATCGGCGATACTCCCAAAGCTTTACAGGCTTATCACGATGAGAAAGTCAAAAATAAAGAAGAGGTTGATGAGGTCATACCTGGTCATGTCGTTAGAGACCGTCTTATTGTCGTCACAATATTCATGCTTGCCAGTGTGGTATTCTTTTTATCTTTTGAGCAAGCCGGAGGTTCAATGTCTATTTTTGCCAAAGATTATACACAGCGCGTACTTTCGGGGGACTCAGCAGTGGCCTTTAAATGGATTGATACTATCCTAACGATTGTTCCCATTGTTATTGTAACTATTGTATTGACTGCTCTGGCAAGAAAGATCTATAAGCAATATCCATTGACAATTTTGTTTACAGCGATTTCCTTTGGTATTATCTGGTGTTTGGGCTTATGGAAAGTATTTCGTGAGATCGGTATAACAGGCTCGGAGGTTGGCGCTTCTTGGTTCCAGATATTAAATGCATTTTTTATTATTTCGCTAGCATCGTCTTTCAGTAAATTCTGGGAAAAAATATGGAATCCTTCGGGACCTGTAAAATTCGCTATGGGTTTGATCTTGGTCGGTATTGGTTTTGCGGCCTTGGCTTACGGTGCAAATGATATTCCGCAGGGGGCAAAAACAGCTTCAGTTAGTATGATATGGCTTGTTATCGCTTATTTCTTCCACTCAGCGGGAGAACTTTGTCTGTCACCCGTAGGACTTTCTTATGTTAGTAAACTCTCTCCAAAGAAGTTTTTAGGCTTACTTTTTGGCTGTTGGTTCTGTGCTTCGGCCATCGCTAATTTTATTGGTGGATTTTTAGGTTCCTATATTGATAAAATTACAGCGGAGCATTCGATGTCTTATTTCTTCATGATCTTTGCTATCGTTCCAGCTGTAACTGCATTATTATTGATCGTTTTCAATCCTATTCTGAAGAAGATGATGCACGGCATTAACTAAGATAACTGTCTTAAAATTAGAATAACAATAAAGGGCCGATCATACATGATCGGCCCTTTATTGTTATTGAAAGTGATAAACTTTGTTTTATTCCTCGATTTTTAATAACAGCTTATCTATACGATTGCCATCCATGTCCAATACTTCAAATATCATATTTTTGAAGCGTACACGTTCGCCCTCCTCAGGGACGTGATCCAGTAATAAAAATACCAGGCCTCCGACTGTCGTGACATTGTTGATGTCGTCCTCGTCTTCTTCTGAAAGGCCTACCTCAAATTCATCCAGGAGATCCTCGATCTGATATTGGCCATCAACAACATAGTCGCCACTTTCCAATTGACGCATTTTGGGGCGTACACTGATATCGCTTTCGGTAATGTTACCAACCAGGTCGCCTACGATATCGCGTAGTGTAATAATACCTTGTGGAGAGCCATATTCGTCGATAACCACGGCTTGATGCACCTGCGATGTCCTCAGCGCATTCATAATACTATATGAAGGACTGAATTCGTTGACGAACTTGATCGGCAGCAGAAGTTCCCTGAGATCAAAGGGTTTGTCTTGAAAACACTGTTTAAGCAGAGATTTGACATGAACAACACCTTTGATATTGTCCAGTCCACCTTCGCAAACAGGATAAATGGAATGGTCATTGTCAAGGATAATCTGCCTGTTTTCTTCAAAACTATCTTCAAGATCCAGAAATACAATATTCTTGCGGTGAGTCATCAGATTGATAGCTTTTTTGTCGCCTAAGCTGAGAAGACGATCCACGATGTCGTGTTCAATACCTTCAATTACACCACTATCAACCCCCTCGTCCACCAATGCCTTGATCTCTTCTTCGGTAACACTATTTCCCGTACTTTTGATATTGAGGATCTTGACAATAAACTCAGTAGAGGCACTCAATAACCAGACAAATGGTCTGACAATCTTGCTGAGCAAGTTCATGGGGTAAGCAATGAACATAGCATATTTTTCAGGAATAGCCATGCCAATACGCTTGGGTACCAGTTCGCCAAGAACCAATGAAAAATAGGTAATGATCAGCACCACCAAAACAACTGCTAACTCGTGGCTATAGGGGGCGAGTATACTTGATTTATTAAAAACTTCGATCAGGTAGGCAGAGATGCTACCACCCGAAAAGAAACCTGTTAAGATACCAATTAGCGTAATACCAATTTGTACAGTGGATAGGAAGCTGTTAGGGGATTCCTTGAGATGTAGAGCAATCTTGGCAGCTGGATTATTCTTATCGCTCTCAGCCTGTAAGCGCGCCTTTCTGCTGGAAACAATTGAAATTTCGGAAGCAGACAGGATTCCATTTAAGATGATTAGTACTAAAATTATAATTGCTTCGGTAAGCATAATGTTATGGAAAAATTGTTTGTGAATGCTAATTTAAGAAAAAGGCTGTCTAAATGGTAGAACTATCGGTATTATATTAAATACCATAACGAAAGAAGCTGTATCTTTTCGGGATACAGCTTCGTTGGTTTATACTATTTTTTGATATTACATACCGCTATCGTCAAGCATAAAGGTGTTTTTCTTTGTCTTCCACTTTCCTTTTGTGAAATCTGGGAACTCTAAAGTTTTATTACCTTTTTTGATAGATTCTGTAGAAAGTGGGAATACTGCACTCATCGTTACTGAATCATAAACGTCAATTGGCGTTTGAACTTTTTGTTTTACAGCTTGGATAAAAGCATTGAATACAAACCAGTCCATACCACCGTGACCTGAGCCAGTTGCTAATTCTTCGTATTTCTTCCAGATAGGGTGGTCGTATTTTTTAACCCATTCGTCTGCCGGATCCCAAGTATGTGGTTTTGATTTACCTTCGATATGGATACCTTTAGCTACGTCCATCCAGATACCGTCTGTACCCTGTACGCGGAAACCGATAGAATATGGTCTTGGTAAATGGGTATCATGTGTTAACAACATTGTTTCACCATTTGCACATTGTAACATCGTTTGTGTAATGTCGCCGTTTTTATAGTTCAGCTTGCTGTTAGCGTGTCCTGGTGATACTTTATTCACATAAGCCGCCAAACCACGTGCCTTACTTGAGTAAGATGTGATGTGTGTAAATCTATTGCCTTTGTTGATGTCAACAAATTGCATGATTGGACCTAAACCATGTGTTGGGTAAAGGTCACCATCTTGGTCAATGTTGAACTGTGTACGCCATTGTGCTTCAGAAAGTGCTTTTGGTCCGTACTCTACACCATGACCGTAATAACTCTTTCCATCATTGAATAGAACTTCGCGTAAATCATGTTGATAACCACCTTCAAGATGTAACAATTCGCCGAATAAACCTTGTCTGTGCATATTTAGTACAGCAAGCACATCGCGACGGAAAGCAACATTTTCCAATGTCATGTAAGGTTTTCCTGTCTCTTCAGAAGCTTTTACGACATCCCAGTGATCTTGTACAGTCAAGCCCGCGATAACCTCACAACCTACATATAAACCCGCTTTCATGGCATCAATAGCTTGGTCTTTGTGAAATTGCCAAGGTGTTGCGATGATAACGGCATCTAATTTTTCGCTGCTCAACATTTTTTTATAAGCATCAACGCCTCCAGTATACTCTTTCGGAAGTTTGGTGCCTTTCTCATTGAACTGTTTACGGCATTGTGCAAGAGATTCTTCTTGTGTATCACATATTGCCACAATTTCTAAATCGTCTCTATGTAAGGCAATCTGAACGTGATTACGTCCACGAAGGCCAACCCCGATAAAGCCGATTTTTATCTTCCCGTTTGTTTGAGCAAATAAGTCTGTGCTTGAAAGAACGCCGATTCCAGCGGTAGTGATGGCAGTTGATTTAATAAAATTTCTTCTATCCATTGTTTTGAGATATGAGGAGTTTGTATATTAGTTATTTATCTTACAATAAGAACCGTCTATGTGACTGGCTCTTATCAACAAATATATTATTTCATTTGCTATAAATGAAAGTGCAAACGATTGTTTAAATTTATTAAATTTCATGCAATCGTTTGATTGAAATAAAAATTATCATTTATTAATTCAATTTATGATATTGCAAGCACATTGATGATTTAAAAAACATAGTTTAATGTCTGATTTTAACCAATTAGTAGTAGAGAACGCAGCAAAACAATTCACATTAGAAGGAGATATCATTTCAGTGCAGCCTTTTGGTTCTGGTCATATCAATGATACTTATCGTGTAATTACCTCTATAGATCGTGGAATATCGCATTTATTGCAACGCATTAACCATCACGTTTTTCCAAATGTGGACGGCTTGATGCATAATATTGAAATCGTAACAAAACACCTCAGTAAAAAAGTAAAAGTTGCCGACGGCAAGCAGGTTAGTGATCATGTTCTGACGATCATTCCTACACTGGAGGGCAAGTTATATACAACGGATAGTACCGGGAATTTCTGGCGTATGTTTATCCTGATCGAGGATACGAAGAGTTATGATATTGTAGATACAGAAGTGCAGGCGGCGGAAGGTGGACGTGCTTTTGGACTGTTCCAGAAACAGCTTTCTGACCTGGATGCTTCCCGTATTGTGGAGGTGCTTCCTAATTTTCATAATGTAGAATTCCGACTTGATAATCTGAGAAAGGCTATCGCAAAAGATGTCTGCCAACGTGTTCGTCTGGTGCAAGATAAGCTGGATTTTATCTTTAGCCGTGAAGACCGCATGAAGACGATTCTGGATTTGGGAAATAAAGGTGCATTGCCGCTACGTATCACACATAACGATACAAAGTTTAACAACGTATTGCTTGACGTTCATGATAAAATGCAATGTGTAATTGATTTGGATACAGTAATGCCAGGGTATGTGGCCTATGATTTTGGGGATGCCATCCGCACCATTATTAATCCCGTTGCTGAAGATGAGAAGGATATATCGAAAATCGTGCTGAACCTTTCGTTGTATAAGGCTTATGCGGAAGGGTATTTGGAAGAAGCAAACGAATTTTTGACTACACTGGAAAAAGAAACTTTAGTGGATGGCGCATTTTTGTTGCCTTATATGCAAGGTGTACGTTTCTTGACTGATTATATCGAGGGTGACCACTATTATAAAACCAAATATGACGAACATAATTTGGTACGCACCAATACACAGCTGAAATTGGTAGAGGAGATGGAAAAGAATGAGGAATTTATGAGAAAGGTAATTTTTGATTGTATTTAACGATTTTATACCTTTAATATTTTTGAGAAGCTTCCATCTGATGATGAAGCTTCTTTTTCTTAACTTTATTGTATATGAAGAAACTAACCATTCTGCCTATTGCATCAGATTTGACCGGCAGTCACAATTTTAATCAGCTTTCGGATCTTGTCAAAGATTTGGAATGGAATACATTGGAATATAGTAATTGGAGCGAGTCGTATCCTTACAAGCCGCAGGTGCGATTTAAAATTGGTTATACACAAAAAACATTGCTGTTGCAGTTTGATGTCGCAGAAGAGCAATTGCGTGGAAATTATGCGGAGGTGAATCAAAATGTATGGGAGGATAGTTGTGTAGAACTTTTCGTTTCGTTTGACGATCGTAAGCATTATTATAATATTGAGTTTAATTTGATAGGAACAGGACTGATCGGCTACGGCACTCCTGATAAATCAACGAGAAATAGGCTCAGTGCGGCGGAGATTGAGACGGTGCAGGCATTCTCCATGATTGAACGGCATAGTGGCACTGACAGGCGTTGGAGTATGATCCAAGTCATTCCACTGGCTGTCTTTAAATTTAATGATACAAGTGATCTGAAAGGGAAGAAAATACATGGAAACTTCTACAAGTGTGGTGACAACCTAAAAAGTCCGCATTTTCTGTCATGGAATAAAGTAGATAATCCAACCCCTAATTTCCATTTACCTCAATTCTTTGGGGAATTGATTTTTGGATAGAAGTTGGATTATTAAAATGTTGATGCTTATTGGTAAACAGATTCTTTTTTGAATTTTTTTGCCAATAAAGCATACACCAAAACACGGTATTTATTTTTATTGGATTTACCAATAGCGGTAATAACCTCTTCTAATGCCTTGTCTAAATCAGGACCATCTTTAAGACCTAATTTTTTGATCAGGAAATTTTGCTTGACACGATTAAGCTCCTCGGGATCTGATGCTGCAATAGTTTCTGAATCTGCATTGTAAATGGAAGGTCCCATTCCTTTTGTCACTTTTGCAATAAACGCATCATCTAGTGATAGACCTAGTTTTTTGGATTCTGCAGTATATGCAGCAATTTTTTCATCTAATTTGCTCATAATTATGTAAATGATTTAATTGTAGTAAGTTAAGTTAGGAGAAAAAACTTGGAAAACAAAATAATTCTTGGCGGATAAATAAAGATTGTTACATTTGTAACCGTTTAAGTGCCGGTAACTGAAAGTGTGAAAAAATTCAGCGAATTATTCTTTGCAATTGTTGCAAATTACATTTTTATAAATTATCTTTGCACCTCAATAATTGAATATACGTAATCATAATAATAATGAAAAAAGATTTGCATCCTTCAAATTACAGATTAGTTGTATTTAAAGATATGTCAAACGACTATGCTTTTATTACTAAATCTTGTGTTGACACGAAAGAGACTATTCAGTGGGAAGATGGTAATGAGTATCCAGTTGTAAAATTAGAGATTTCTCATACATCACACCCTTTCTATACAGGTAAAATGAAATTGGTTGATACTGCTGGACGTATCGACAAATTCCGTAGCCGTTACAACAAAAAATAATTGTAGCAGATCTGTATATTACAATATTAAGAACTCGATAAATGTTATTTGTCGGGTTTTTTTTATTATTTTTATTTTGTGAAAATCTTTTTTGTAGATTGTTTTGATGCTATCCGACCGTTGGATAAGCTCACTTTCCCGCTGACTTCTTTTGATAAAAAGAGTTTATATCCTTTTACCTTTATTAAATCCTGTCTTGACTTACGTGTCGGTATACTGACACTAAGGGAGAAATGGTATAGGTTGGCTCAGGTGTTCAAATTAGAGTTTGTTGAAGGTGATGTTCTGGAAGATGGTATTGTATGCCTGTCCGAGAATATTATTCCATCTGAGGGCTTATTGCGGGCTATTACTGCAATGGAAGCGGGAGAGGCCTTACAACAAAATGGAACAGTCTTCGCCTGGCGATATCATCAAGAGGGTACCTTTAAACTAAAGGATGCTGATGACACCATATCTTTGTTGAAAGGGGTAGAGGACCTGTTTTTATTAACGGGCGCTGAAATTGTCAATGATTTCAACCTTTTAGCAAAAAAGACAGCCGCTGTGACAGTCTCTCCGACAAACCGGTTGCTGGGTACGGATTTTTACATTGCTGAACAGGTCACGATGGAGTGTGTGACACTCAACTCGACCACTGGACCCATTTACATTGATGAAGGTGTTACAATTATGGAAGGAGCATATCTGCGGGGGCCTTTATACCTAGGGAAGGGGGCTGTCGTGAAAATGGGCGCAACAATCTATGGGAATGTATCTGTTGGTAAGCAGAGTGTTGTAGGTGGTGAGGTAGGTAATTCAGTTATTGGTGACTTCTCAGCAAAAGGTCATCACGGCTATTTGGGCTGTTCGGTCATTGGTGACTGGTGTAATCTCGGTGCAGGAACATCCAATTCAAATCTAAAAAACAATCTAAAAACGGTAACGATCTATGATTATAAACTGGAAGACTTTAGAGATACAGGCTTATTGAAGTGTGGCGTTTTTGTAGGTGACTATACACGAGCGGGGATCAACTCATCTTTCAATACCGGAACTGTAATTGGAATTGCAAGTATGCTAGCAGATACAAGTTTTTATGCTAAATTTGTACCGTCGTTTGCCTGGGTGTTCAATGGAGATACACAGATCTATAACTTTGATAAGTTTATGGAGTATCTAGAAGCGCTATATATGTCGAAAAATGAGGAACTACCGGAACGGCTCATAAGGGAATTGAATCAACTTAACAAAAATATAATTAAATCGTAAAAATCATGCGTAAGAAAATCGTAGCTGGTAATTGGAAAATGAATTTAGACTATCAATCAGGATTAAGTTTATTCTCTGAAATTATCAATATGGCCAAAGATGAAGTAATTGGAAATCAGGAACTGGTTGTTTGTAGCCCTTTCATCCACTTGTCAAGTCTTGGGCAATTATCTAAGAATGTTGCTAATGTGAATATTGGTGCACAAAATATTCATCAGGCGGAGTCTGGAGCATACACAGGTGAGATTTCAGCAGGTCAGGTAAAATCGGTAGGTGCTTCACATGTGATCTTAGGTCACTCTGAAAGACGTGCTTATTTTGGTGAAACAGATGCGTTGTTGGCTGCTAAAGTAGATGTCGCGCTGAAACATGGCCTGACGCCTATATTTTGTATCGGAGAAACAAAAGAAGAACGTGAATCGGGTGATTTCTTTGAAATAATTAAAACACAATTGACAGCTGGATTGTTCCATTTGTCCAATGAAGCTTTTGCTGCAGTCGTATTGGCTTATGAGCCAGTTTGGGCGATCGGCACAGGACTTACGGCTAGTCCAGAGCAAGCGCAAGAAGTTCATCAGTTTATCCGTCAGGTTGTCGCAGAAAAATACGGACAAGAAGCAGCGGATAACACAAGTATCCTTTATGGTGGATCTTGTAATCCGGGCAATGCCAAGGATCTATTTGCACAGGCAGATATTGATGGTGGTTTGATTGGAGGAGCTTCTTTGAAATCGAGAGATTTTATAGATATTGCCAAAGTGTTTAACGGCTAATTTTTAGAAATGAAATACATAGAGGTTATCTTTCAAATGCTATCGGGTGAGGAATGGCAAAAAGATCTATTAGTATCTGATTTGGCAGACATCGGCTTTGATACTTTTGAAGATACCGAATCAGGATTTGCAGCTTATATTCCAGCTGCAAATCTTGATTTGCAAGCATTAGAAACGTTAATGCTAAATCTTGATGAAGGACTTGAAGTAGACTATAAGGTTCAGGAAATTGAAAACCAGAATTGGAACAAACTCTGGGAGAGTAATTTTAATCCCATTGAAGTCGGTGGACAGTGTTATGTACGTGCTACGTTTCATGACGCAAAACCTGATTTCCCTTATGAAATAATCATTGATCCTAAAATGTCCTTTGGAACAGGACACCATCAGACCACATCGATGATGCTCCAATATATTTTGGAGAATGATTTTGAGGGTAAGCAGGTGCTGGATATGGGTTGTGGTACGGGTATTCTAGCGATCTTGGCGTCCAAAAAAGGCGCTAATGCTGTTCTGGCAGTAGATTATGATGAAATCTGTGTGGACAGTGTGATCGAAAATAGACTGCTTAATACGGTAGACAATATCGAGGCTATTTGTGGTTCCTTCGAAGTTTTAGAAGGCCGAATTTTCGATACTATCTTAGCAAATATCAATCGAAATATTCTATTGGAACAATTACCACAATATGCTTTAAGTATCAATAAAAATGGAGAGTTGTACTTAAGCGGATTTTATGAACAGGAAGATTTGGCGATGTTACGTGATACCGCTGCGTCTTTAGGTTTCGAATTTATCTCCAAAAAAGTTTTAAATAATTGGTGTGCAGCCAAGTTTGTGAAACGGTAACAGAGCGATGCGTATTCATTTTATAGCGATAGGTGGTAGTGTGATGCATAACCTTGCCATTTCTTTGGCAAAGCAGGGGCACCAAATTACTGGATCTGATGATCAGATTGTGGAACCTTCCCGTTCCCATCTCATCGAAGCTGGGTTATTGCCAGATCAATTGGGTTGGTTTGCCGACAAGGTGACGGAAGATATTGATGCCGTTATTTTGGGTGCACATGCGGAAGCAGATAATCCCGAATTAAAAAAGGCGCAGGAATTAGGCCTGAAGATCTATTCTTTTCCAGAGTTTATACAGGAACTCTCCCAGGATAAAATCCGTGTGGTTATTGCAGGGAGCTACGGGAAAACAACGATTACGAGCATGGTTATGCACGTCATGCGCTCCTTAGGAAAAGAATTTGATTATTTGGTCGGGGCGCAATTAAGAGGTTTTGATAAACTTGTGGATATTACCAAGCATAATAAGATTATTATTATCGAGGGAGATGAATATGTTTCGTCCAAAATTGATTCCAAGTCGAAATTTTTATATTATAAGCCTAATATCGCCCTAATCTCTGGTATCGTATGGAATGAATTTAATTCCAAAATATCTCAAGAGGAATATATTAAACAATTTGAAGATTTTATTGATTCCATACCTCCTAAAGGAACGCTGATCTATAATAAAGAAGATGCTGTTCTCCAAAAAGTTTTGCAGGATACCAAAGACTGCAAGATTAACCGGCATGGCTATAAGATCCCCGATTACACAATCAATAAGGGTGTTACCTATCTAAATACCGCAGACGGAGAAGTTCCTTTACAAGTGTTCGGGAAAAATAATCTGTCTAATATCGCAGGCGCTTATACCGTCTGTGAATGGTTGGGTATTAAAAAGAAAGAGTTCTTTGATGCAATAAAGAGTTTTAATACATCTATCCGTTATCTGGAGTTTGTGGCGAGCTCAGAAGGATCTGTGGTCTATCAAGATTATGCCTGCAATGCGGATAAAGTTAGGTCGAGTATTCACGCTGTAAAAGAACAATTTCCTAATCAGAAATTGGTCACAATTATCGAATTAAACTCGTATGATAGTTTAGATTCGTCCTTTTTGTTACAATATGCGGACTCGATGGGAGAGTCGGATCTCTCTGTGGTCTACGTGAATATCCACTCCTGTAAGGAACTTAATAAGGATATCGAAAGTGTTCCTGAGAACATCAAAAACAGTTTTAATAATCCTGATTTAGAGGTTGTTGTGAGCTTAGATGGCCTGTATTCTTTTTTGGATGGGGTTAAATCTAAGGGTTACAATTTACTACTTATGAGTTTAAATAATTATAATGGGGTTAATCTCTCCGTGCTCGCTGATCGGTTTTTTAGGGATTTTTAGAGAAAAAAATATAATTTAATGTAAATTATATTTTTATTTACTATTTTTGTTTAAAATATCTACCAGATGAATGCATTAGGAAAAAAAATCAGATTACTTAGACACCAGAAGGGGTGGAGTCAAGAGGATGTTGCAAAGCGATTGGATATCTCAATCCCAGCATTTTCTAAAATTGAAACAGGTATTACAGATGTAAATCTGTCGCGCCTAAATCAAATCTCAAAATTATTCAATTTGACAGTTGTTCAACTACTATCTACTTCTGATTCGGAAGAGGATAAAGAGTATGTCAATGAGGTCAATGCGTTAACGCAAAAGTTGCAACTACGTGATGGCGAAGTTATCGAACTTCAGAAAAAGGTTATTGATCTTTACGAACAATTGCACAAAAGATAGGGCATATTAAAAATGTTACTGAAAAGGCAATCCATTTGGGTTGCCTTTTTTTGTTTATGCAACTTTATTTTGGCCAAAAGTGATTTTGTTTTTGTTTCTTTGTAAGTATTTTTATAAAAATAAAGGTTGATTACTTATGGGGAGATTAAACGGGGATATAACTACTAGCCCGTCGAACGATTTTTTTAAATCGAATGTACTAGGACAGCGCTCAGGGCTGTTCGTACTTTTCTTTACAGAGATGTGGGAACGGTTTTCATTCTATGGAATGCGTGTCCTATTGATGCAATTTTTAACTGCTGCAGTTATCCAAGGTAGCCCATTCTCTGGCTGGGCCTGGACAGCACAACAAGCAGGTGCATTGTACGGAACATATGCAATGATGCTTTATCTGACACCAATACTCGGTGGAATCATCGCTGACAAATACATCGGATCCAGAAAAGCTGTTATTATCGGCTCAGCAATCATGACATTGGGACATGCTGCAATGGCTTTTGATACTGCGATCATGTTTTTTCTGGGATTGATCTGTTTGGTTATCGGAACAGGTTTTTTCAAACCGAACATGCCTTCAATCCTTGGTGAAATGTATAAAGACCTTCCTGAAAAGAAGGACGGAGCGTATACAATATTCTATATGGGTGTCAATGCAGGCGCTTTCTTTGGGATGATGCTATGTGGTTACATCGCTGAAACATATGGATGGCATTGGGGATTTGGATTGGCTGGTATTTTTATGCTACTAGGTACACTTCAGTTTGTATTCGCAAAACCACTCATGGGCAACCTTGGTATTTTAGACAAATCTGCGGCCGGAGAGAAGAAAGAAGTTATTGTCAATGATACGGATACTAAAAACCCGTTTACAATAAAGGATTTCGTGCTTATCGGTATTGTCGCTATAATAGGCTTTGTATATGCCTTCAATGACCCATTGTCGAAAAATGGTATTATTGATGTTTTCGCCGGGCTGGATACTTCTTTTTTGAGAGGTCAATATATTATGGTCATTATTGCATTGATCTTGTTTATTTATTTGATCGTTTCCCGGATTTTGCGTTATGACAAGACTGTGCGGGATAGAATGTTTGCCGTGGTGCTTTTGGCGTTTTTCCTCATCTTCTTTTTCATGAGCTTTGAACAGGGGGCAACCTCATTGGTCATTGTCGCAAGGGATAATATCGATAGAGCGCTTACAGGTGCTGCATTGACGACATTTAATGTGGTCAATGGTTTATTAACGGTTGTGCCATTAGCAATTATCAGCTGGGTTTTAATAAAACTAGCAAAGGTAACCTGGGATAAGATTGCCATCTCTAATATCGTATTATTTGTCTGTTTTGGACTGATCTGGGGCGCAGCAATCTGGATGCTTTATCAGGAGTTTAATAAAGAAGCTTCGGAAATAAAAGTATCCTGGTTTTCTATCCTCAACTCATTTTTTATCATTGCACTAGCTTCCTCGGTGTCTAAGATATGGGAATCGAAATACAATCCTTCAGCTGCCTTTAAATATGGTTTTGGTCTGATATTGGTTGCCATAGGATTTTTGATTATCGGATTAGGTTCATGGGGTATAGCTCCAGGGATGAAAATTTCTATGGTATTTCTCGTCTTGACTTACCTATTTCATACTTTAGGAGAATTGTTTATTTCTCCAGTAGGCCTATCCTATGTTTCTAAATTGGTTCCAGCTAGGATGTTGGCTTTTATGTTTGGCATCTGGTATCTAGCAATCGCTATTGCACAAAAGGTTGCAGCGGTATTGGGCGGACAGGTGGAAACAATTCAACAAGAATATTCATTGAGTCACTTTTTCTTTTTATTTACGGCTATTCCAGCTTTGGCCGGATTGCTTGTCATGCTGTTCAATCCTTTGATCAAAAGATTGATGCACGGAGTTAAATAATAACTATATAAGCTTCTTTTACGAAAGAAGCTTTTTTGATTAATATAAATACAGTATGGAGGTTAGTACACGGGAATCGCTAGAGGAGATTCAAAATTTTAAGGGAAAGTACCCAAGACAGATCTGGAGCCTTTTTTTCTCGGAAATGTGGGAAAGATTTTGTTTTTATGGCATGCGGGGTATGTTGGTGTTCTTTATGATCACACAACTGAACTTTGCGGAGAAAGAGGCTAATTTACAGTATGGAGCTACTCAGGCATTTGTCTATGCTTTTACATTTATTGGTGGTCTTTTTGCAGATAAGATTTTAGGTTTTAGAAAATCATTGTTCTGGGGAGGTATATTAATGATTGTAGGGAGTCTTTTCCTAGCTGCGGATCCACATCAATATTTCTTTTTTGGTCTCTCATTTATTATTATTGGTACTGGTTTCTTCAAACCAAATATTTCTACCATGGTGGGAGAACTCTATCGTGATGGAGATAGCCGTCGTGATGGTGGTTTCTCCTTGTTCTACGCAGGGATCAATCTAGGTGCATTTTTAGGGGGCTATGTTTGTGTCGCCATTGGTAAAGGGTATATGTTGAGCTCGGTTATCTCCGAACCTCACCGTTGGAATGTTGCCTTTGGTTTAGCTGCAATAGGGATGCTGGCAAGTTTGATTAATTTTCACTTTACCAAAAGACACCTTGGACCTATCGGGCTTAAACCTGGACACCCAGATGCTATCGTAAAGACGAAAGCCTTGCCAAAATGGGTTGAATATGCGGTATATGCACTGACCTTGATCTTTATACCCGTTATTCAGATCATGGTGTCGAAAACCCAATATACTGACTATTTTATGTATACCATTGGACCATTGACACTTTTATATCTGTTTTATGAAATGTCACAAGTGACCAAGGAGGAACGCAAGAAATTAATTGCTGCACTGGTATTTATTTTGTTTTCCATTATCTTTTGGGGGATATATGAACAGAGTGGTGGTTCATTGAGCATCTTTGCAGCCAAGCACCTGAATGATTCTTTACTGGGGGCAGTGACACTTGATCCAAATGGTGTCAATAATTCTGGGGGTGCATTATTTATTATCGCCTTAGCGCCGTTATTTGGACTATTCTGGATTTGGTTGGGAAAACGTAAACTTGAGCCGAATACTATTATCAAGTTTGGTTTGGGCTTTGTTTTCTTAGGTTTAGGTTACTATGTACTTTTTGCGACGCGTTTATTCGCTCATGAAGGCATGACCTCATTGGATATCTTTACACTTGCATTATTAGTGATTACCGTCGGGGAGCTTTGTCTTTCGCCGATTGGGCTATCCATTATGACGAAACTGTCCCCAGCGAGGTTACAGGGTATTATGATGGGAATGTGGTTTTTGGCAAGTGCTTATGGACAATATGTTGCGGGCTTGATCGGTGCGAGTATGGCTGAAGCAAAAGAAGGAAGTTCGTTGGCAGACAACTTACTGACGTACACTGAAAGTTATAAGCAATTGGGCTTATATTCTTTAATTGCTGGTGTGGTACTTATTGCATTGTCACCTGTTGTGCGGAAATTAATGGGAAATGTGAAATAATCCCTAATCAAATATTATCCAAAAGAGACTGTATTAAAAATCTTTTTGGGAATTAGTACTTAGTCATGATTGACTGACTAGATGCATATAAGAAAGGGAGTAAGTTCATAGCGAGTTTGCTCCCTTTCTTATATCAGGTGCAAACCTTTTTGGTCAATGCATCGTACCAACTTCGATACATCGTCGTAACGTCGTCGCACTGTGACCGTGGTGAATGCGACATGAGTCCGAGGTGAGTCCGAGTTTAACACGGAGATATGGTTTAAAGACCTAGGTTACACCACGCTCTTATCTGCTCTCAGAGGCGAAGAAGGGGTAAATATCTTCCGTAGCATAGTCGAAGAACAACCGAACAATGCACGAAACTCGGACTGCGTTATGAAAAATGATATATATGGTGTGTACGTAATATCATATATATGTTTTTTATATTCAAATAAAATGAATTAATATATGCATATAAGCTGATTTTAAGATTAAATATTCTTTTGTATTTAAAAATATATACATTTTTGAATTACTTATGTATGGAGATAATCGGCCTAAGGGGGAGTATGATTACTGTTTTGCAATATTTACAATCATACAGCCGACAACAAGGTAAATAGAATGCTTCGATGTTAATTACCTATAGGAAATAGGATAAACAAAAAAGCTTGACTATTTCTGGTCAAGCTTTTTTGTTTATCCGTAAATCCATTTGAATTTATAATCTTTTTCAGGAATCTTCATGCGGTCAGCTAATCTAGTCAAGCGATCCGGTAATTTTAAGAGGTAGTCTCTTGCTTTCTCACCTTTTTCATTTAGACCTGTAACTTGATCAATTTTCCACTCATTATTAAGTTCTTTCAAGATATCGACATAATCCAATGCAGTATACACACCTAGTCGCTGTGCAGCATCCGAAAAGTGTGCAAAAGCTTCGCCCTGAGGTTCGCCTGCTTCTCTCAAAAACTGTGCTGGCATGACAATCTTTTTACGCATCATATCTTCAAATGCAATCATTACTTCACTTGCGTCTACTGTCATAGCCTTTGATATGAAAGACATGTATGCTTTGGCATGGCGTGCTTCATCCGAAGCAATGACACCGCACATTTTTGCCAGAAGTTTATCACCACCTTTTTTTGAAAGTCCCGACACCCGACGATGGGATACGTTGGTTGCAAGTTCTTGGAATGATGTATATATAAAGTTACGGTAAGGATCAGCACCAGTGCCGATATCGAAACCATCTTGTATCAAATATTGTGTAGACATTTCAAACTGACGCATATCTATTCTACCCGACAGATAAAGGTATTTGTTCAATAGATCGCCGTGACGGTTTTCTTCTGCAGTCCATGCACGAACCCATTTCATCCATCCGCCTTGTTCGTTTTTATCGACATCTTCAACCATTGTCAGCCAAGATTCGTAGGTTGGAAGGGCTTCTTCGGTAATCGTATCACCAACTAATACTGCAACTAAGTCATAGGACAGTTCTTTCGCACTTTCCTGTAAATCTCTTATTTCCTCAAAAAAAGTATCCCTTGAAGCGTCTGGAAGGAAATCAGCAGGTTGCCACATTTCTTCTACAGGCTTCAGGTATTCGCTCATTTCATTCAACATGAAAGGCTCCAAGTAGGCCATCACTTCTTTACGTGAGCCTTCTGGTAAATTTAGAGGTAATTCTTGCATATCAATACAAAGGTAAATAAATAGCATCAATAAATTATAAAAGCAAGATATAATTGTAAAAAATGGCAAATGACCTACAAAAAGTGGTTCTTTAATAGTGTTGAGCCATTTTTTAATTTGATTGGCCAAGTAACTTGGATGATTGATAATGACATAAAAAACAGATTGTCGGCCCTGTATTCGATAAAATACTATTAACTTTGTATAAATTATTTAGACGACTTTGGAAAAATATAATATAGATAAAATACGTGCAGATTTTCCTATTCTAAAAAGACAGGTAAATGGCAAGCCTTTGGTTTATCTGGACAATGGTGCGACAACACAAAAGCCCAATGCGGTAATCAATTCTATTGCACATTATTATACAGATATGAATAGTAATGTACATCGGGGAGTTCACTACCTCAGCCAGATATCTACAGATGCTTTTGAGGTGACCCGTAAAAAGCTTCAATCCTTTATCAATGCGCCTGAAGACAAGCAAGTGATTATCACCAAGGGGACGACCGATAGTATCAATTTGGTTGCGACCTGCTATGGTAGAGCATTTATCCATGCGGGAGATGAAATTATTATTTCTGCAATGGAGCACCACTCCAATATTGTGCCCTGGCAGATGCTTTGTGATGAAAAAGGCTGTAAGATCCGTGTTATTCCGATGAATGATAAGGGGGAGCTCGATATGGACGCCTATCAAAACCTCATTAACGAAAGAACGAAGCTTGTTGCTGTAACTTATGTCTCTAATGCACTGGGTACGATCAATCCGGTAAAAGAGATCATCTCGATTGCACATAAGCATGGGGCTGTCGTATTGGTAGATGCAGCGCAAGCTGTCCAACATATCCAGGTTGATGTGCAAGATCTCGATGTTGACTTTTTAGTTTTCTCAGGGCATAAAATGTATGGCCCCACTGGTGTGGGTGTGTTGTATGGTAAGGAAGAGCTGTTAAACGCAATGCCTCCTTATCAAGGCGGTGGCGATATGATTAAGGAAGTGACTTTCGAAAAGACAACCTATAATGAGTTGCCTTTTAAATTTGAAGCGGGCACTCCGAATATTGAAGCAGGAATCTGTTTGAATGAAGCGATTGACTATATCAATTCGATCGGCTTAAAAAATATTGAGGCTTACGAACACGAGTTGCTGGAATATGCATTGGAAAAATTGTCGCAGATCCCGGGAATGAAATTTATAGGTACTGCAGATCAAAAATGTTCTGTTATTTCATTTATCATTGAAGGTACACATCCCTATGATGTAGGGGTGATTTTGGATAAATTGGGTATTGCTGTGCGAACTGGACACCACTGTGCTCAGCCTGTAATGGATCGCTTTGGTATCCCTGGAACGATCCGGGCTTCGTTGGCACTTTACAACACAAAAGAAGAAATAGATATCTTGGTGGCTGGTATTCAACGTGCGGTCAATATGTTAGTGTAATAAAAACGATTATGACAATTAATGAAATACAAAACGAATTAGTTGAAGATTTTGCTTTCTTTACGGATTGGATGGAAAAATATGAGTACATCATCCAGCTGGGGAAGGAAGTTCCTTTAATTGATGAGCAATATAAGACAGAAGACTATATTATCAAGGGTTGTCAGTCCAAGGTGTGGCTGTATCCGGAGGTTAAAGATGGAAAAGTGTTTTTTACAGCAGATAGTGACGCAATTATCACCAAGGGTTTGGTTAGTCTGATGGTCAAAGTGCTGTCTGGACATACAGCAAAAGAGATTGTTGATGCAGATCTGTATTTCGTTGATGAAATCGGTTTAAAAGAACACTTGTCGCCAACCCGGGCCAATGGTTTATTGTCGATGATCAAACAGATGAAATTATACGCATTGGCGTTGCAGGTAAACGCATAACCAGAACTGGTCAAAAATTAAAAGCGGACTCTCCTGAAATTGAAATTTTAAAAGGAGATCGTAGAAAAATGATATTAATAAAAAACGGAAGTGTCCAACCTTTTTGGATACTCCCGTTTTTTTATCTATCCACCCCTCAGATGGGAACTACTGTTGCCTTAGCTAACATTATCCGATCAAATCTTTGATAATGATTTTTTTCATCTTCATTAATGCTTCTCCGGCTCCTGCATTTTGAAGGTATTTAGAAATTTGTGTCGGTACAATTTGCCAACTCACTCCGAATTCATCTTTACACCACCCACACATGCTCTCTTGTCCCTGTTGTGTAATACGATTCCAGTAATAGTCAATTTCAGCTTGATCCTGGCAGAGGATAGTGAGGGAAATACCTTCATTAAACGTAAAGTTCTGGGCGACTCCACTATCCATGGCCATTAAGGTAAATCCATTGACAAGGAATTGGGTGTGCTGGATTGATCCTTTATATTCGCCTTCCGGATAACGTAAAATACCGTTGCTGTGAAAATCTTTGAATAGTCCTTCATAGAATTGAACTGCGGTTTCGCATTTGCCTTGTTGAGGTCCGCAATACATCAGTGTAGGGACGATCGCTTGCTGGTTTGTGTCACTTACGTTGCCTTGGTATAGCTGCCAGTTTACACCGTATCTGTCCGCTACCCAGCCGTAGTAGGCACTCCATGGATAGCTGTTTAGTGGCATCAGTACGTTTCCGTCTACTGATAATGTATTCCAGATGCGATCAATCTCTTCGGCTGATTCGCAGATCACCATAAATGATATGGATGGATTTGGCTTAAACATCGGCCCTCCATTGATGCCGATAAATTTTACGCCATTGAGCAGGGCCTGGACAACGATCGGGGAGTCGCTTTCGATATGACTGTTTAAAAAAGTCCGGCAGTATAGATCAAAAGCTTCCTTCGCATTGTGATCAAACCATAGGGACGGTATAATTGAATTTTCCATGAGCGTCGATTTTTAGTTTAAAACTCACTTATTTATATTTATCATGTAATCCTTTATTCGCAATAATCATTGGTTTGATTTTCTCCAGACGGGATAATTTGGTTTTTTCCTGTTTCGCTTCGTCAATATACTGAATATAGTCTTTTTGTTTGCCTGGTGTGAGGGCATTGAAGTGATCATGGAATACATGATCTGAATGAAGTGCTTCCAAAAGAATTCCAGAGGGAGGTATGGCTTCACTTTTGGTGGGTTTAATTTCTTTTCCCTCGTCAATTGTTCGAATAGATTCTTGGATGTAAGCCTCGATTTTGGTGCTATCCATCTCGCTGACATGCTGAAAACGCCATTGTCGAAGAGCTTTGGTTTTACCTTCGGACGCGCTGATCAAGACATTTTCCTTATCTTCTAAAAATACACCGTTATAGAACCATAGGGAAAAGAAGTTTTTGAAACCACCCCATCCGATGACATTCTTCCCTTTGTGTGTATAGATGTCGCTGCCCCATTTGAACTCTTTTTTCAGTGTGGTTTTTAGCATAATCTGTTGCATCAATTCTTCGGCTTCTAACCAATTCCCTCTGCTTTTATGCCAGTTGGGGCCTTGTTTGTCCTTGAGTTTTTCGATATTAAAGGCAATAATATCACGAATGATTTTTTTTGGTAAGGGCTGGTCAATCGGAATCTGTATTGCTCCTTTTGATGTTTTAAAATCTTTAAGTTCTGCTGCGAAATGTTCGATGGCGTCAGGTCCGGGGTATATTCCGAGATGCTGTTTATTCATTGCAAAATGAATCAGATTGCCATTAAATCGAAATGTAGGCATCTGATAGGAAATGGTTTCTGTGGTTTCAGCTGGGACTACTCCAGCAATCAGCTGCCGTACCTGATTGAGATACGTCTTCTTTTCCCCTTCGAATTGGTCAATATACTCGTCAATTGTTGAAACGCTACTTGTCATAATCTTGTATCTAATCCTTGATCCTTGTGTATTTGGTTGTTATAAATTGGATGGTCTCTTGCATTAAAATGGTCAGATTCTCCGTATTGATGTCACTCAGTTTTTTAATGTAAATGCAGGCTTTGCCTATTTTATATTTGCCCAGTTGTTCCACGAGTGCCCGATGTTCTTCGAGGCCGGTATATACGTAAAGTGAAATGGCAGCCTTACGGGGACTGAATCCGATTAGGGGTGCATACCCTTCATGCCCGCTGGCATATTTATAGTAATACTGTCCAAAGCCAATGATCGATTCGCCAAACATCTTCGGTGCTTCTTTTGAGACAGATTGCATCAATTGTACCAATTGGATGCTGTCTTCCCGCTTTTGTCCATCGGGTATATCCAGAATAAAATCATCGACACTTTTTTCGATATAAGAGGTTTTATTTGCCGCCATTTTTTACTTCCGTTAAAACATAAAATCAAAAGCACCCTTTCGAAGATTGATATTATATTCAAGATAGGCCTTCATACAGGCTAGAAAATTTGCCCATCCTTCGGTCTGACGCATCATAATCAAAATGCCTTCCTGATCGTTGTTCATTTCGTGTTCTGTAATTTTGACAACAGTGGATCCCTCTCCGAAGGAAGATAAGCTGATTTCAACCAGTTGATTTGCTAATCCGCCACTCCAGTCAAAGGAAATATAGGTGTCTGGACGGATTGTTTTGCCGGTTACAGGAAAACTGTCGGGGAACTCAGGGAAATTCCATTCTACTGTTTTTCCAGTCTCGAGACGGCCTGTTGAGGACTTAATAAAATAGTGATTCATTTTGTTGGGATCAACGATGGCTTCAAAAACTTCACTGATGGGTTTTTGGATCTGAATACTTGCTTTTGCGGTTAACTTTTCCATGTTCTGAATATTAAACAAATATTGTATAAATACCGATAACTTGTATCTGCTATTTTTGTGTGTACTTACTGAGTCCATCCTGAAATTCCATTGAAGCATGCGTGCCATCGCAAAATGGTTTGTTGGATGATTGGCCGCAACGACAAAGGGTCTGGCGGTTTCGCACTTCATAGTACTTGCCACTGCTGCTTTTTACAGGGATCCCACCCCAAAGAGCAATAGGTCCACTGCACTGATTCAATACGTCTTCAATGAGACCTACCTCGGCTATGGTATTTTCTTCGATGGGAGTATTCTCCTGGTTCCACACAAGCAGTCTGCCACTGGGACAGTAATGGGCCATATTGACAGCGCTTTCTAAGGAGTTTTTATCACTATAGGATATCTCATTCCAAATTCTTTTCCCTTGATCACAGAAGCGTGCAAATGCGCATAGTTTTTCGTCGTCACTGAGAGAAAATACAGGCCCTTCAATAATTTCCGCTGTTTGGAGCGAATCATGTAATGTCGCTGTATCGGTCAGGTCAACACCAAAAGACCTGGCCTGATCATGAGAGTTGTCGCAAAAGGGTTTATTTTTGGACAGCCCACAGCGGCATAGATAGGTCTGTTGTTCAGTTTTAAAAGATTCCCCGTTTTCATAGGATCTAGAGACTCCCTGTCGATCTGGAATAATATATTGTAAATGAAAAGGTACCTGCCCGTGTAAAATATACGGGCCATCTTTGGTGACCTCGATAAAGATTTCACTGGTATTGGCTGTAGATCCTATTTGAATATGCCAATAATCTGAGGGATTGCTCATGAGCCTTTAAGTTTATAGTATAAAATAAACACCACAGAAACGGATAGGTTTTATTTTTTCTGACTTTGGTTGTTACTACCCTAAAATGAACAAAAATTGCACCTTATCTTTAGCTTTTTGAGTTATTTTTGAAGGTAACACAAATTTTTCTGTTGAACTATTGTCTTCCTCAAAGCTTTAGTTCGGCTATTGGAGACAATTATAATATCGAAACTTATGACAAAAATCAGGTATTGCTTTGTTCTAATGCTTTCAACTGCTGTAATGGTGGTGATGGGACAGGTTCAGAATGTAAATAAGGGAAATGAAGCTGCAGATATGTTTAATGACCCAAGTACAAGGGATAGAAATGCAATATTAGCTGCTGAAGCAGGCTGGTGGAAAGAATCTTTAGTGGGGCAGGAACAGCGTCTCAAAAAATGGAAAGAGGCCTCCTTTGGAATGTTTGTTCACTGGGGCATTTATTCACAATATGGTAATATCTGGAAGGGGAAAAAAGGAGGTGGATATGCTGAGCATCTCATGCGTGTCATGCAGATTCCCCGTCAGGAATACTTGGATTCTGCCGCGAGATTTAATCCTGTAAAATTTAATGCGGAAGAATGGGTGATGTTAGCTAAAAATGCAGGTATGAAGTACTTTATCATCACCGCTAAACATCACGATGGTTTTGCAATGTACCCATCGCAGTATGCTAGCGCTTATTCTATCAAAAGCACTGCCTTCAAACGAGATCCAATGGGGGAGCTTGCGAAAGCGTGCCATAAACATGGCTTGCTATTTGGATTTTACTATTCCCATGCGTTTGATTGGGAAGATCCTAATGCGCCGGGGAATGACTGGGATTATAACAGTCCGGGCGGGGATAAGTTGTTGGGCGGGGCAAACTGGTTTGACAACCACCCAGACTGGTTACCCAAAGCAGAACGTTATGTGGATGAAAAAGCAATTCCACAAATACAAGAACTGATCCATAAATATAACCCCGATTTACTCTGGTTTGATACACCGCATAAGCTGCCTTTGTCGGAAAATTTAAGGATTCTGAAAGCTATCAGAGAAGCAGATCCTACGATTGTTGTTAACGGGCGATTAGCACGTACAGGCGACAAAAATTATGGTGATTATTTAAATACCGCTGACCGGCCAGAAGAATTTTACCCTGTTTCCAATGGGGCTTATTGGGAGGCTATTCCGACAACCAATGATTCGTACGGCTATTCGTCAACGGATATGAATCATAAACCAACAGCGCATTTTATTCAACTGTTGGCGAAAGCAACGGCTATGGGAGGGAATATTTTATTGAACATCGGTCCAAAAGCTGATGGCCGTTTTGATGGACCTGATGTGACTATTTTGGAAGGAATAGCTGCATGGATGGCGAATAATAAGGAAAGTGTCATCGATGTAGCACCTTCTCCCTTGCCACGTCAACAATGGGGGGTGATCACAAAAAGAAAAAACACATTGTATCTGCATGTCTTTAAGCGACCAAAAGGAGAGCTATTGACTGTGGGAGGTCTTACGGCTGGTATCAAATCCATCTCTTTATTGTCTTCAAAGAAGAGTATCAAAGGGTATAATTCAGATGCTGTGGGGCTTCATATCCCATTGGATCAAATAGCTGCTGACCCGGCAGATGAAGTTATTGTTGTCCAGTTAAAACAGGATATAGCTGCGCCTGAATCCAATGATCTGATTTATGTGGATGCACAAAGTACTGATAATCGTTTATTGTCTTTCTATGCAAAACAGCATGGCGATCCGATGAAATTTGGGGATGGTAAAAGAGACCGTTATTATGTGTCCGGATGGAAAAATAGCAATCAATATCTCGGATGGAATATCAATGTATTAGAACCAGCACAATTTAATGTTTCAGTACGCTATGTTAGGGATGTGGCAAATACAGGTGGAGATATGGTTTTAAAAATAGGTGGGAAAGCATTTAATTTTTCAATTGATTCCACTTCTCCAACAAGTGGACGAGGAAAATCGCTTGGGCTTGGACAAATAGACTTGCCAGTAGGAAAGCAATCTGTGGAACTTCGTACAAAAAATATTGTTGGGGGAGAAGCAGTGAAGTTTTTGGAGGTCGTGCTAACGCATGATTAAAAACAGTTCATGAGGGAGGAGATTCTGATGCTGCTAAATAAAAAAAGCTAATCTTGCGATTAGCTTTTTTTGTGATCCCGCTGGGATTCGAACCCAGGACCCATACATTAAAAGTGTATTGCTCTACCAGCTGAGCTACGGAATCCTTTCTGTTTTTGAAAGTGATGCAAAGGTATAAAAATAGATGATTGTATACAAGTCTTTTTGTGTTTTTTATTGATATATTTTATAACCGTTTATAAATTACGTGTTTATTTTTCTTAACGATGTGGATTACTATTTGAGGTCAGTGGAATTTAATCGTAAATCGAGCGATTTTGGGTAGACCTTTTTCGGCTTTTATGAAACCAATAGCTTGTTAAAATGAAAAAAGTCGGCATTTGGTGCCGACTTTTTTCTATTTTGATGAATAGGGGAGTAACATTATTCTGTCACAACGCCCATATTGCTGAATTTGTCAATTCGTTCTTTGATCAATGTATCACTGTCTTTCGCTGTTAATTCAGCTAGATCTTTCAATAATTGTTCTTTAAGATTAGCGGCTGCTTTTGCCGGATCTTGGTGCGCACCACCTAATGGCTCGGGAATGATACCATCTATCAGTCCATTGCTTAACATGTCGCTTGAAGTTAGTTTCAACGCTTCGGCTGCTTTCTCCTTGTGATCCCAGCTTCTCCATAAGATCGACGAGCAAGATTCTGGTGAAATAACAGAATACCACGTATGTTCCATCATGTACACACGATTACCTACCCCAATACCCAAGGCTCCTCCAGAAGCACCCTCACCGATAACAACGCAGATAATAGGAACTTTAAGTACTGCCATTTCCATCAGGTTGCGTGCAATGGCTTCACCTTGTCCACGCTCTTCAGCCTCCAAACCAGGATAAGCTCCCATCGTGTCAATCAAAGTAATAACTGGCTTATTGAATTTTTCAGCCATTTTCATCAATCGCAATGCTTTACGATAACCTTCTGGGTTGGCCATACCAAAATTATGATATTGACGTTCTTTGGTGTTTTTACCTTTCTGATGACCAATGATCATAACAGGATTACCATCGATTGAGGCCATTCCACCTACAATTGCCTTGTCATCTTTTACCGTGCGATCACCGTGCAATTCAATAAATTCATCGCAGATAGCTTCGATATAATCATAGGTCTGTGGACGATCCTGATGACGGGACATTTGAACATTCTGCCATCCAGTTAAATTGCTGTATATTTCTTTTTCCGTAGAAGCAAGTTTTTCCTCAAGTTCACGAACGGTTGCGCTCATATCAACTTGGGTTTTTTCGGCAACTTGTGTTACCTTTTCAATCTGCAATTGCAAATCTGCAATTGGCTTTTCAAAATCAAACGTGGTTTTCATATATCTATTTTATGAAAATATTCAGAGGGCTAATTTAGCGCATTTTTTCCGAAATTAAAATTTGAGCATACAATATCATTGGAAATCCTTTGTTACATTTGCGTTATAATCTCGGTGGTGGCTTAATTTTTGATTGTAAGCCTGTGAAAAATGTTGACTTATGCTGAAAAAATACTTTTACTTTCTTTTTCTATTGATTTCACCCATACTTGCAAGATCGGAGAGCTATCCGGAGGTTCTATTTGATAATAGTATAATCAATGGAAGCTATGCAAAAAGCATGGCGCATTACACTGGAGAGTCTTGGGTACAAAATGTGAATCATAGTCTTCCTGTTTCGGATAGCCTATTTTTTACTCCAGGGAACTCGCTTTCGCTACGATACGTTTCATCCCCCAATGGTAAATGGGAGGCCAGTATATTAAATGATAAGCAAAAATTTCAGTATATGATCGCTAAGGATGATCATTTAACCTTTAAATTGTTTATCCAAAGTAATACCGAAAAGGGACAGTTGCCGAAAGTTGCGTTGCAACAAAATGATATACGCAGTAATGCCTTGGATATTACCCATTACATCGAAGACTTTGCTTATGATACTTGGCTCAATGTTTCTATCCCAGTGTCAAAATTTGAAGGAATTACTATTGGAAAAGCCGTTTCCTCATTACTATTAGAACAAAATGGAACCAGCGCAACTACACATCAGCTTTTTATTGATCAAATAGAATTTCTGCCAAGAAATTATCCAAAAGTGAAACTGTCGTCGGCAGCTATTTTATCTAAAATAGGTTCTGTAGACAAGCAAGTTGAACTTGTGTGGCAGTTGCCATTAACCCCGAGTATCCGCTATGTGAAAATTTATAGATCAGAGGATAAACTCAATTTTCAACCAATTGCAATCTTACCGATCTATGTGCAGAAGTGTCTCGACCGGGTGAATGAGTATAATAAAAAATATTATTATAAAATAGCATGGGTTGATTACAACTATGTAGAGTCCCCTTTTTCAGATGTAAAAGAAATACAGACCAAAAAGGGCACCGATGCTGAGATGCTGAGTTTTATTCGGAATGCACATGTCAATTATTTTATTGATAATTATGATGTAAACAGTGGTATGTACCTCCCTGATCGCGGAAATCGGCAGGCTATTGTTTCAACGAATGAAACAGGGTATGCCATTTTGGGCCTACTTGTTGCCGCTGAAAATCAATTGATATCCAGACAAGCCTTATTATCACGGATGACACGTATGGTGAAATTCCTAGGGGCAGCACAAAATCATCAGGGTATTTTTACTGCTTTTTACGATGGGAGATCAGGTGTGCCCTTTTATCGGGATTCTGTGCCTATCTATGATATAAGAGGAACTTCACATTTAATGGAGTCATTGTTAATCGCCCGTGAATACTTTGCTAAGGATGATCCGGAAGAACAATCTCTGCGGAAATCAATTACCACGTTATGGGAAAGAATAAATTGGCGTTATTTTACAGATCCAAATAATACAGATGTTCTCTGGAGCAAATGGTCGCCTATAGATAGTACAGCGAGGTCACGTCCATTGGGTGGATTTAATGAGAGTCTAAGTACCTATCTGCTAGCGATGTCTTCTCCTACACATCCTTTAGCCACTTCAGCTTACATGAACGGATTTGCAACCAAACATGCGGATGCAATGGATTTTACTGATGAGCTAAGTACTTTGGCTCCTGAGATAAAAACAAAATTAAATGACTCACTTGCGCAGTCTATAAGCAACAACCCTTTGATTGGTAGTATTTGGAATGCACCTGCCTCAATCTATTCGGATGATAAGGTTATCTTCGCGAAAAGTATTGCGGGAGGAAATCTGACGGAGTCACTAATGTCCGTTTATCGGCCATTCTTAATCATGGATCCTAAGGGGAAAGTGGATAATTTTGTGGATTATAAAAAATATCTGTCTGATTATATCCTTGCCTATAAACGGAGAGACAATGAATTGAATATCGGGACGAGATTTACGGATATTTGGGGTGTTGAACACACCGAAAATGCTTATCAGGGATATTTTGTCAATCCCGCAATTTCAATTGCTTCCTATCCATTTGAAAGGGAGATTGGTCTGAAGGCCATGCGTAAATTTTACGAAGAATATGCTGATGTGCTATTTACACAATATGGATTCAGAGCATGGATCGACCTGAAAAACAATGATGTTTCTGAGAGCTATCGGGCAAGGAATCAAGCTACAATAGCCATAATGATTGAAAATGCCAATACGGGGATGATCTGGAAATTGTATGAACGGATTCCAGAGATTAAAAAGACATTGGATACAGTCTATGTGAAGAAATAGATTTGTTACGATCCTGTATAAGGAAAAGCAGCTCCTTTTTAGAGTTTTTTCCTTATATTTACCCTGCTTAAATCGACAATAAATACGTTAAAAACGATGCTTAGAAAAATTAATTTGGGACTATTAGCCTTATGCGCAAGTTTATCATTATTTTCTTGTAAACAACAGGCTATTGTAGTTAATCCTGGGGCTGTTGTCACAAAAGATGGAACTGATGATGGTTTGAAAAATGTGAAAAAGGATTTTAATGATGCGAAAAGGACTGATGAGGGAATTAAATTCAGTATTTCCTCCGACCTATTGTTTCCGACAAATTCTTCCTATCTGTCTGATAAAGCGAAGACTGAAGTAAGTAAGCTGGCGGTAATTTTAAACGAGAACAATAATAAAATTAAAGTTGATGGTTATACTGATGCGACTGGTACTGTCGAATATAATCAATGGCTTTCGGATAAACGTGCAGCATCTGTAAAGAAATTCTTGGTAGATTCAGGCGTACAGGAGTCCCGCATTACTGCTAAAGGTTTTGGTCAGTCAAATCCTGTGGGTGATAACAAAACGCCAGATGGACGTCAAAAAAATAGAAGGGTGGAAGTGACTATCCTCGATAAAAAATAGAATTATCAGGACTTTTTTCTGAACTAAAAAGCGAGATATTTTATAAATATATCGCTTTTTTTATGCCTTTATCGGAGGCATTACGCATTCTTGTTAAAATGCGTAATGGAGTTAGCTCCTATCCTCACTCGTATAATCACAGTTATCATAATATAAATTTTAGACAATATTGGAAGAAAAGATACCAGTTGAAAGAAATGAATGGCGTCCTCCTGATTTTCGGGAGGCACTCAGGTTTTGGTTTATACTGGGCTGGATAAGTTTTGGTGGAACAACAGGGCATATTACCCTCATGCATGATTTCTTGGTGGGCAAGAAAAAGTGGGTAAGCAATAAGAAGTTCTTTCAGGCACTTAATGCTTGTATGTTGCTACCCGGACCTGAGGCGCATCAATTGACCATCTATCTTGGGTGGAAATTGCATGGTCTGAAAGGTGGGATATTAGCGGGGTTGTTCTTTATTTTACCTTCTTTGTTTATCATATTTGGACTTAGTCTGTTATATGTCTACTTTGGAAGCTCTACAATTCTTTCTGCGTTATTTTCGGGTTTAAAACCCGCAGTTCTAGCGATTATACTGTTCGCAACCTATAAAGTTGGGCAAAAATCATTATTGAGCGCATGGCATTATATCGTAGCTCTAGCGGGATTTTTACTTTCTTATTTTGTTAAAATACCTATGCCCTGGATTATTCTGGGGGTTATTGTTGGGGGCTTCATTCTTTATTTCCTAAAAACCAAAAAAGCCACTGCTACATTTGAAAAGGAAGACGCGGAAGATGTCGAAGAATGTTATCCTATTAATTCGTTAGAGAAAGTGCCACCAATTTCTGTAGGTAAGATTTGCATTCAATTATCTGCATTTTTCCTGTTGTGGTTGGGACCGTTTATTTTCCTGTATGTATTTATGCCAGATGCTGCATTTTGGAAAGAACTCTCTTTTTTATTTACGAAATCGGCATACTTTACCATTGGAGGGTCATATACTGTTATTCCCTATATCGCCGGCCTGGTTACGGAAAAATTTCTTTGGTTGACAAAAACGCAAATGATAGATGGTTTTGCTTTGGCCGAGACGACGCCAGGTCCATTGGTAATCGTGTTGGCTTATGTGGGATTTATGGCTGGATTCAACCATTTCGACCATTCGTATGTCATGGCTGCGGTAGGTCTGACGGCTACTGCTTATTTTACTTTTTTGCCAAATTTTGCATTGATCTTCGTTGGGGCTCCCTTGATCGAGCGGTCTCAAAAGAATTCGGCCATTCAATACGTACTTTCTTTGGTCACCGCCTCTGTGGTGGGGGTGATTGTTAATTTAGCTTGTTATTTGGGACAGGGTATTTTGTTTCCTAAGGCATTCGCTGTGGCCGAGTTGGATTGGAAAGCACTGCTATGGGTTGCTGTTTCAATTTTTCTATTATTTCGCTATCGGATCGGGATGTTGCATCTTATACTTTTGAGTTTACTTTATGGCTTTTTGCTATATCTACTGTCATAAACAAGAAAAGCCCATCGACTGATGAGCTTTCTTGTACCTAGGGCGGGAATCGAACCCGCACTCCCTTAACGGGAACAGGATTTTAAGTCCTGCGTGTCTACCAGTTCCACCACCTAGGCAGGTGAGCGAAAAACGAGATTCGAACTCGCGACCCCAACCTTGGCAAGGTTGTGCTCTACCAGCTGAGCTATTTTCGCATGGAATTTTTATTTCAATTTTAAAAAGAACCTCGTGTTCCTTTTTGGTGATGCAAATATAGAGCGAAAATTTAATATTGCAAAATATTTGTTTACTTTATTTTGTTGTTTTTTATAACTCCTTTGAATTCAGTATAGAAAAAATTAAATCGCTTTCAAATCCCCTAGACAACGCAAATTGATAGACTTTGTTCCTAACGATGAAAGAATCTTTGCCGTTTATTTCCCGAATTTTTTTGTCAATAATATTTTTCAATATAGCCTCGTATTCGTCTAGTTCAATCTGCTTGAATGCAATTTTTATCAATTGCTCAGAAACCCGCTTTCCTTTTAGAGCCTGTTTGATCTTGATTTTGCCCCACCCCTTCATACGAAGCTTACCATTGCAATAGGCTATTGCGAAGCGCTCTTCATTTAAAAAGTTTTCTGCAATCAAATTTGCTATAATATTTTCGACATCCTCCTCATGTAGCCCCCAGCTGTAAAGTTTGTCCCGCACTTCTTGCTGGGATCTTTCCTGGTAAGCACAATAACTTTCAGCCTTTAATTGAGCCTGACGTGGTGTTAGGATCTTTTTGTTTTTTTTATCTTCTTCAAACATATTGTCAAAATTTCAAAAATAATATGAAATAACTAAAAAAATGTTCAGTTTTGATCCAATCAAAATATCAGGAGAATGTATAAAATATCGGAAATCGTCCAGATTTTACACCCTAATCGCACATTTATCACGGATCCCAATTCTTTAATTCAACACTTATTTTATGACAGTCGGAAAATTGTTCAGGCAGATAACGGTGTGTTTTTCGCACTTCAGAAGAGTAGGGATGGCCATCATTATATCAAAGAAGCCTATGATAAGGGCGTGAGAAACTTTGTTCTGCAGATTGATGCGGAACAGGAACTGTTATTTCCGGATGCAAATCTGATCTGGGTTTCGGATAGTCTCGAAGCTATGCAAGTATTGGCGGCTTTTCATAGGCAGAAGTTTAGTTTTCCGGTTATAGGGATCACTGGTAGCAATGGGAAGACTATAGTCAAGGAATGGTTGTATCAACTCATGTCTCCGGAATATAAGATCTACCGTAGTCCCAAAAGCTATAATTCGCAATTGGGCGTTGCACTGACACTATGGGGTTTATCAGATCAGTATAATCTAGCGATTATCGAAGCTGGAATTTCTGAAAAGGGTGAAATGGTGAAATTGGAAAATATGATCAAACCAACAATTGGCCTGCTGACAAATATAGGCGTGGCTCATAAAACTGGTTTTGAGTCAAAGAACGAAAAGATCTACGAAAAGATAAACCTGTTCAAGGATGTTGAAACCATGATCTTTCCCAGCCGTTATGTAGAGGATATTCAATTGCCCTATCGACCTCGAAAGTTTTCCTGGGGATTTGATCAAGGGCTTTCATTGGAGGTTTATTCCCTCAAACAGGTGGATGATAAGTTCACGGTAGCCACACTTTTCTATGGCGGACGGACATTTGCCATCGAAGTACCTTTTGTCGATAAGGGAAATGTGGAAAATGCAATTAACTGCGTAGCTGTTATGTTGCGTTTTGGTTATGAAAGAGAGGTAATTGCATCAAGAATTAAGGAGTTGCAACCAGTAGCGATGCGACTGGAGCTAAAAAAGGGAAAAAAGAATAGCTCGATTATTGATGATTCCTATAGTAATGATCTGGATGCGTTGCAGATCGCGCTCGAGTTTTTAAATCAACAGGGACAGCATCCTCGAAAAATATTGATCCTTTCCGATATACCGGGAGTAAATATAACAGATGAGAAAAGTCTGTCAAAATTGAAACGTTTACTTTCAGAATACCGTCTAGATAAACTGATCTTGATCGGGGAGATCTTGGCCCAGGTTGCTGATCAATTTGCTATTCCATCGTTGTCTTACCCTAGCACAACAGCATTTTTGGAAGATATCAGGGCTATTCAATTGGAAGATTCTACTATTTTATTGAAAGGGGGACGTGAGTTTCATTTTGAACGAATCAGCCGATTGTTAGTGGCTAAATCACATGACACCGTGCTTGAAATCAACCTGAATGCCATGGAGAATAACTTGAATGTCTATCGCCAGCTGTTGCCAAAACATGTAAAATTGATGTCGATGGTCAAAGCATTTTCTTATGGGAGTGGAAGCTTTGAAATTGCAAACCTTTTACAATTCAATAGGGTAGATTACCTCACTGTTGCATTTGCCGACGAAGGGGTTGATCTGAGAGGAGCAGGCATAACATTGCCAATCGTTGTGATGAGTCCGGATGAAAATACATTTGAATCCATCATTCAACATAATCTTGAACCTGAGATTTATAGCTTTAGAATTCTGTCTTCTTTCTTGAATTACTTAAAAGGGAAGGGGATCGCATCCTTTCCGGTTCATATCAAAGTGGATACAGGGATGCATCGTCTTGGTTTTATGCCTGATGAAGTCGATAGACTCATTACGGAGCTAAAAGATGGTTCAATACTTCAGGTAAAATCAGCATTTTCCCATTTGGCCTCTGCTGGAAATAAAGAGGATAATACTTTTACCCAACAGCAGATTGACCTCTTGGATCAATTTACAAAGCGCCTTGAAGAAGGTCTTGGTTATTCATTCTTAAGACATATTGCAGCAACTTCGGGCATCGAACTATGGCCGCAGGCTTATTTTGATATGGTTCGGTTGGGAATTGGATTGTATGGGATCGATATTGAGCGACATGATCTTCCGCTTAAAGAAGTAAGTAGTTTGAAGACCAATGTGACGCAAATAAAACACTTGGCTGCTGGAGAGACAGTAGGTTATAATAGGCATGGGGTATTGCACCGGGATAGCAAAACCGCAACCATAAAAATTGGTTATGCAGATGGTTATGACAGACGTTTTGGGAATGGTGTAGGTAAGATGATGGTCAATGGCTGTCTTGTACCGACGATCGGAGATATTTGCATGGACATGTGTATGCTTGACGTTACGGATATCGAAGTGGCCGAGGAAGACGAGGTAATTGTTTATCCCGATATTAAGCTGGCCGCGAAATCTATCGGAACTATTCCTTATGAACTGTTGACGAGTATCTCCCAACGGGTAAAAAGAGTATATTTTTATGAATAATAAAGGATATTCTGCATTTTTGTATAAATATATTTTGATTTTCTAACTCATGCTGGGCAAATTATTCAGGGGATTTATTAATTATCTAATTCGAGGTATTCTCGTTGTTGTACCTTTGGCTGGTGCTGTCTTTCTGATCGTATGGATTTTTGCGTCGATAGACTCAGCGCTGAATCTGACTGAACATTTTTTTCAGGATGAAAAAGGGCATCCGCTATATATTCCCGGAATTGGAATCTTGACAGTAATTCTTATCCTTGTTCTTGCGGGGGTGATATTTACGAATTTTGTGACTGACCCGATTAAAGTGTGGATCAATCATCAGATCAAAAGAATACCGCTTTTGAATACCTTGTATACTTCGATAAAGGATTTTACTGAAGCATTTGTGGGTGATGCGAAAAAATTCAATGAACCCGTGCTGGTAACTGTAAACGAGTTCGGACTAAAAAAGATAGGGTTCCTGACACAACATGATCTAAAAAGTATTGGTTTGGAAGATGAGGTGATGGTTTATTTTCCTTATTCTTATTCTTTTGCCGGTCAGGTTGTTATCATCAGCGCGGATAAGGTGAAAAAACTGGATATGTCACCGACCGATGCAATGAAACTTGTCGTTTCTGGTGGTGTCAGTGGGATTGAACATTAACGGAATAGATTGTAACGAATAAAGGATCTATACAGAAAGTAAATAAAAAAATAGGGGCACCCGATGATCTTCTTCGGATGCCCTATTTTTATGCTATTCAACCAACATTTGTGCTGTTTTTAAGCTTTCTTTTGTCCTAAAGTTGGATTTACTGGCGGAATGGGAATATAGCCATTATCACTGGGAACTTCTGGGAATTCGTGTTGTTCCCATTTTGCTCTGGCGATTTTGAGGGTCTCAATGTCCGAAGCAACAAAATTCCAGTCGATATAGCGTTGTTCCGGGAAAGGTTCACCACCAAAGATGTACACTGAGGTGCCGGCTTTGATTTCGAATTCACATAATTTGGCGTCCTTTGCAATCAGAATTTGTTTTGGGCCAAACTCTTGGCCTTCTGCATGTACTGAGCCATGAAGAATATACAATCCACTTTCTCCGTAGAGATGTTCACCTAGCTTAATAAGAGAGTCTTTGTCAGCTTTAATTTCAATAAGATATAAGGGACTGTATACGGGTACTTCCGAACGATGATTGTTAATTTCACCTGCTATCAGCCGATAGTTTACGCCGTCTTCGCTCCAATGGGGAAGTTGAGGTTCTTCAATGTGAACAAAATTTGGTTCCATCTTTTCCAGATCCTTTGGTAATGCGACCCAGATCTGTAAACCGTGTAGTTCATGAGTGATAGACCTTAGGTAGTCTGGAGTTCGTTCGGAATGTGTTACTCCTTTTCCGGCTGTCATCCAGTTTACCGCTCCCGGTTTTATTTCGACCTCGTTTCCTAGACTGTCGCGGTGCATAATGCTCCCTTCGAAGAGGTAAGTTAATGTTGATAATCCAATATGAGGATGTGGAGCAATATCCATGAACTGAGGCTCGGAGATCGTTTCAGGTCCCATATGGTCAATAAATATAAACGGACCGACCATCCTTTTTTGTCTGAATGGAAGTAGTCTTCCCACCAAGAAATTACCTATGTCTGCGGCTCTTTCTTCAATAACTATTGCAATATTTGACATAATGTTTCCTTATTTTTGTGTATCTAATCTATAGCAATTTAAGAAATGTCAGGTATAATCGATCGTATTCTGCGTAAAAAGTCTGTAAGAAATGAAGAGGCATTAGCACTGTCCGATAGATTGTCATTTGTTAACAGTCAAATAGATCATTTTCTAATGGAAAAGATCTTAGCGGAAGAGGCTGTGGTGAAACCGGAATATCGGATATTTCAAAAAAAAATGTTGCTATTGGAGCTCGGGGCCTATCAGGAAATAGGGGTCGAGCTGGATTTATTAAACCAATATTTCGAAATCGTCAATAGGTTGATGCCTGCCGGTTTCTCACTGAAATGGGAAAACCGTTTCCAATCGGAAAATGAGCTGATGATACCTCCACTTCTATTATTTCCGATGGTGCAAAATGCAGTTGCAAACGGATATAATAGCATGTCTTCACATCCTATCCGAATCCGCCTCTCGGGATCTCCCAAAATAATGCTATTTGAGGTAAGTCATCGTATGAATCATTACCTGAACGGTCAATTTGAAAATACCCTAATGGCAGATTTCCAGAACAGATTGGAATATCTTTTCCCAGAACGACATAGTTTGCTATTGAACAGCAATAGCAATACCTGTCGCGCTACACTCACAATTCACTTCTAAATAACACCAAAATGTTTTAAGGCATTCCAGATGCCGTTGCTATCCACATCGTCAGTAATATAATCTGCAATTTCCTTGACTTCGGGATTCGCATTTCCCATGGCGATACCAACCTGTGTATGGGCGAGCATGGTAATATCATTTCCCCCATCACCAAAGGACATGGTTTCCGAAAGTTCGATGCCAAAATGTTCTAAAAAAACATCTATACCAACTTTTTTACTTTGGCCCATTGGGTTGACATCTGCAAAAACGGATGTCCATCGTGATGCAATCGAGTTGGGCATAACGTTTTCCATAAATTCAGCCTCTTCTTCCGGATTGATAAAAACATTGATCTGCATGACAGATTCCAGGTCAAAGTTGTCTTCGTAATTGCGTATAGGCGGCGTCTTTACGTTGACTTGTTGATACATTTTTAGCACTTCGGGCGTTACCTGATTTAAGGAGATTTCTTTTTCGGACATAAATGAAAAGGTAAGCTCGGGATGATGCTTCGCATAACCAATTAATGAACGAATGTCCGTTTGAGCAATGTTATTTTTATAAATAACCTGTTCATCTTTGGTGACACAATAACCTCCATTAAATGTTATAAAGCCATCGAAATCAAGGTAGCGGATATGTCCCAATTGATTAAAGGAACGACCGGTTGAAACGAAAACTTTTATGTTTTTCTCTTTTAGTAATTGAAATGCCTGTTGTGTGGATTCGGGGACCTGATGTGTTTTGAAACTTAACAATGTCCCATCTATATCAAAAAAAATCGCTTTAATCATAGAAATTGGAGTCAAGTTCAAATATAGTAAATAAAGGAATAGTGTAACAGGTACAATATTAAATAGCTGTTAATACTTTTCGCAAAAATCTGACATAATCTTCCCTAAGAATTTCGTAAATTTCAAGTTCAAATAAATGTAAATATGATTACATTTAATGTGTTGTATTAAAGAGGTTTAGAGATTTATGTATATTATTTTCGATACAGAGACGACGGGTTTGCCTAAGCGTTGGGACGCGCCAATTACGGATACGGATAATTGGCCACGTTGTATACAGCTGGCATGGCAGATTCATGATGAGATGGGGAACTTGGTCGAACATCAGGATTTTTTGATTAAACCGGATGGATTTGATATACCTTATGACTCCGAAAAAATACATGGTATATCCACAGCATTGGCAGAAGAGCAGGGGGTGCCTTTACAGGTTGCTTTGGAGAAATTTAACATCGCATTAAATAGTGCAAAATTTGTAGTCGGACAGAACATTGGTTTTGACCTCAATATCATGGGCTGTGAGTTTTATCGTTATGGTGTAGAATCTAAAATGGCGAGCATGCCTGTTTTGGATACCTGTACTGAGGTAACAGCAGATCTATTGAAAATTCCTGGTGGTCGTGGCGGTCGATACAAGCTGCCTAATCTGACTGAATTGCACTCTTATTTATTTGGTGTGCCATTTGCTGAGGCCCATAATGCTACTGCCGACGTTGAAGCGACAACACGTTGTTTTCTGGAATTGGTCAGAAGAGAGGTGTTTACGGTGGAAGAACTCCAGGTAGATACTGGTTACTTTGTTGATTTCAAAACGAATAATCCTGGTCCCGTTCCTACTGCCGGGCTTAAACACATTAATTTAAAAGCCGCTTCTGATGAGATCAGAAAACGGGCTGAACCGGATGATGTTCGTGTTGTCGTAGATGCAGATACATTATCAGCACTTAAAGAAGCGAAATTCGCACATTTACATAACCATTCTCAATTTTCTATTCTACAGTCAACAATGTCGTATGACAAGTTGGTTTCGGCTGCGGTAAAGGACAATATGCCTGCTGTTGCGCTTACCGATCACGGTAATATGATGGGGGCATTTGAATTCGTTTCCAGAGTCATTGGACATAATAAAGAGGTGGAAGCACAGAATGCGGAAGCGCTGGAAAAGGGGGAGGAACCTACTGGTCAGCTCCTAAAACCAATAGTGGGTTGTGAATTCTTTGTTTGTGAAGATCATAAAGATAAATCCAGAAAGGATAATGGTTATCAGGTCGTTTTGTTGGCGAAAAATAAACGCGGTTATCATAATTTAGCCAAATTAGCTTCTTTCGCCTATACAGCTGGATTCTATTATGTGCCCCGTATAGATAAAAATCTTATTCTACAGTATAAGGAAGATATCATTGTGCTTTCGGGAAACCTTCAAGGAGAAGTGCCTAGTAAAGTGCTTAATATAGGTGAAAACCAGGCGGAAGAAGCTTTGCAATGGTGGAAGGAGCATTTTGGGGAAGATTTTTATCTGGAATTCATGCGACATGGACAGGAAGATGAGGATCGGGTAAACCAGACCTTACTTAAGTTTGCCCGTAAATACGATGTTAAAGTTGTTGCCACCAACAATACCTATTACGAAAAGAAAGGAGATGCGCACGCCCATGATATCCTCTTATGTGTAAAGGATGGCGAGAAGCTTTCCACACCTAAAGGTAGGGGGCGTGGGTTCCGGTTCGGATTGCCAAATCAGGAGTATTATTTTAAATCTTCTGATGAAATGAAAACCTTATTCAAAGATTTGCCCGAAGCGATTCTTAATATACAGGAGATCGTAGATAAGGTGGAGATCTTCAAATTGAATAGGGATGTCCTACTTCCAAAATTTGATATACCAGAAGAATTTCAGGTTGCCGAGGACAATGAAGATGGTGGAAAAAGAGGGGAAAATAAATATCTTGCCCACTTATGTTATGTTGGTGCAGCGAAACGTTACGAAGAGATAACAGATGATATTCGGGAACGTCTGGATTTTGAATTGGCAACGATTGAAAAAACAGGATATCCCGGATATTTTTTGATTGTACAGGATTTTATTGCTGCAGCACGTGATATGGGTGTTTCGGTTGGGCCGGGCAGGGGATCTGCGGCTGGGTCAGCTGTTGCGTATTGCCTCGGTATCACGAATATTGATCCCATAAAATACGATTTGCTATTCGAGCGTTTTCTAAATCCCGATCGTGTTTCCATGCCCGATATTGATATTGACTTTGATGATGAGGGACGTGGACGGGTCATGCAGTATGTAATCAATAAATATGGCGCCAGTCAGGTGGCTCAGATCATTACTTATGGTACAATGGCCGCCAAGTCTTCGATTAAAGATACTGCCCGTGTGCTGGATTTGCCTCTGGGAGATGCAAATGAAATTGCCAAATTGATTCCAAATTTGAAGTTATCCAAAATATTTACATTGGATGATGCTGGTCTAAAGGAGAAGTTAAGAACAGAAGAGATCGAGGCCGTCAATCGCTTAAAGTCAATTGCAGATGGCGCCGGACTCGAAGCCGAAACAATTCGTCAGGCACGGGTATTGGAAGGGTCTGTCCGGAATACAGGTATTCATGCCTGTGGTGTGATTATCACACCGGATGATATTACCAATTTCGTTCCTGTATCCCTGGCAAAGGATTCCGATCTGTATGTAACCCAATTTGATAACCACGTCGTTGAAAGTGCTGGTCTATTGAAAATGGACTTTTTGGGATTGAAGACCCTGACACTCATCAAGGATACTGTTGAGAATGTTAAATTAAGTCATGGTATAGTTTTAGATCCCGACAAATTTCCGATAGACGACGTATTGACCTACGAGCTTTTTCAGCGTGGTGAAACAATCGGTGTATTCCAATATGAATCTCCTGGGATGCAAAAATACATGCGCGATCTGAAGCCTACGGTATTCGCCGATTTAATTGCGATGAATGCCCTATACCGTCCGGGGCCAATCGAGTATATCCCGAGTTTTATTAAACGTAAACATGGGATTGACCCTATTGTCTACGATTTGGATGCTTGTGAGGAGTATTTAAAGGAAACATACGGGATTACGGTTTATCAGGAACAGGTAATGCTTTTATCCCAAAAGCTGGCGGGTTTTTCCAAAGGTGATGCTGACGTTTTGCGTAAAGCAATGGGTAAGAAACAAAAGGCCGTACTTGATAAGATGAAGCCTAAGTTTGTTGCGCAGGCGGAGGAAAAAGGACATAATGCGAAAGTACTGGAGAAAATCTGGACTGACTGGGAAGCTTTTGCCAGTTATGCGTTCAATAAATCACACTCCACCTGTTACGCATGGGTAGCCTATCAGACAGCTTATCTAAAAGCACATTTCCCTGCAGAGTATATGGCGGCGGTGCTTTCCAATAATATGAATGATATCAAGCAGGTTACATTCTTTATGGAGGAATGTAAGCGTATGGGCTTGGAGGTACTCGGTCCTGATGTGAACGAGTCATACTATAAATTTACGGTAAATGAACGTGGAGCGATTCGATTTGGTATCGGTGCTGTTAAAGGTGTGGGTGCGGGTGCTGTAGATGCTATTGTGCAAACGAGACAATCTGGATTGTATAAGTCTGTTTTTGATATGGCCAAGCGTATCGACTTACGTGCGGTCAATAAAAAAGCTTTTGAGAGTTTGGCTTACGCCGGTGGTTTTGATAGTTTTGAAAGTACCCATCGTGCGCAGTATTTCCATGCTGAGGATAATTCAACAGGTATGGAGAAAGCAATCCGATTTGCACAACGGTATAAAGAAAATGAAAACTCTGCACAGGCTAGCTTATTTGGCGCTGGTGAAGCTGCCGAACTGCCAGAACCTGTATTGTCACCTTGTGCACAATGGGGATTGATCGAGAAGCTTAAATACGAAAAAGATGTCATCGGTATATACCTGACAAGTCATCCGTTAGATACTTATCGGTTTGAGATCGAACATTTCTGTCATAATCCAGTGTCTGATCTCTCTCTGATTAACAAAGCGAAAGCTGCCGAGGTAGATGAAGAGACATTACTCGAATTTAATCGTATCAAGAACAAAGAATTGGTTATTGGTGGGATTATAGCTTCGGCAAATCACCGCCTGACTAAAAATGGTAAGCCATTTGCATCCTTTATTATTGAGGATTATAGCGATTCTTACGATATGGCGGTGTTTGGTGAAGAGTATGTGAAATTAAAGGGGTATTTACAAGAGGGTTATTTCGTTCAATTGCGCGGATTGGTTCAGGAGCGTTTCAGGCAGGTCGGAAACTGGGGCTTCGAATTAAGAAGTGTACAGTTGCTTTCTGAGCTCCGCGAAAAGATGGCGAAGAGTTTTACAATTAATATTCCTCTGCTAAAGCTGAATGAAGAATTCTTAGATGGCATTAAAGATATCTTGGCGCAGAACGAGATTGAAGGCGTTGTGCCAAATTGTCAATTGAAATTTAAAATCTGGGATCCTCAGGACGAAATCTCTGTCGAAATGCCAGCTAAAAGTCTGAAAATAAACCTCACAAATGAGTTTTTGGAGTGTATAGATAAGTTTGAAGGGATTAATTACCGTTTGAACTAATTTGGATTAGATTTTGTGTAATTAAGATTACAATTACATTGACAGTTGTTACTATCTTTGTTTATTGATTTTAGCAATTAAGTAGTATCATAAATATAACTTCGGTTTATAAAATTAAAAAGATTAAGATTATGGCATTAGAAATTACAGATAGCAACTTTGAAGAAGTTGTTTTGAAAGCGGACAAACCCGTATTAATTGATTTTTGGGCAGAATGGTGTGGTCCTTGTCGTATGGTTGGTCCTGTTGTTGAAGAATTAGCTAAAGATTACGAAGGTCAGGCTGTGATAGGAAAAGTAAACGTAGATGAAAATCCAGAGATTTCAGTTCGTTATGGTATCCGCAATATCCCTGCTTTATTGTTCTTCAAAAATGGAGAAATTGTAGATAAGCAAATTGGAGCAGTTCCAAAGTCTGTTTTAAATGAGAAATTAGAGAAGCAATTAGCATAATAATTGTTATTTCAACAAAAAAGACCTGAAATATTTTTATTTCAGGTCTTTTTTTTAGATTTTTTTGTTTTTATATTATTTAATACTGATTTTTTTACTAATATTTATTAGTTTTTTTTGATTTTTATTGTTTTATATGTGTTTATTTTACTTTTTTACCGTGTATTTTTGATTATTATATGTTTTTATCAAAATAAAATAGATTTTATTTTGATAAATGGATAATTTTTGCTTCTTTTGAATGTGAAAACGAGATAAAAATGAATATTTTATTGGTTTATTTGTTTTATTTTTGGTTTTTTATTGATTTTTTGATATAAATAAAGATTTTCCCTTTCAAATACCCTAGATTATGCCTCGCGTTGTTCTCAGCAGCGCGAGTTTTTTGTTTTAAGCAGGTAAGGTAATGTAAGATGCCAATAAAAAAGCGGCTATCTAATGAATAGCCGCTTCAGTATGTTGTACTAAATAATATAAAATTATTCAGCGATTACTTCGAAAGGAACTTGAACTTTAACTTCTTTGTGTAAGTTTAAGTTAGCAATATATTCACCTATTTCTTTAGGTTCAACTTCGAATGTAATACGACGACGATCTACGTCAAAACCTTTTGCTTTCAATGCATCAGCAATTTGGATGCTATTTACTTTACCGAAGATTTTGCCAGATTCACCTGCTTTAGCACCGATTGAAAGTTTTACAGCTTCCAATTTACCAGCTAATTCAGTAGCGTCTTTTTTGATTTTATCTTGTTTGAACTGAGCTTGTTTGATGTTCTCAGCTAAAACTTTCTTTGCAGATTCAGTCGCTTGAATAGCAAATCCTTGAGGGATTAAGTAGTTACGACCGAAACCTGGTTTTACATTAACGATATCGTTTTGCTCACCTAAGCCTTTGATATCTTGTTTTAAAATTACTTCCATTTTCTATCGTCCTCCTTATTTAATTGCATCAGCTAAGTAAGGTAACAAACCGATGTGACGAGCACGTTTAACAGCTTGAGCTACTTTACGTTGAAATTTCAAAGATGTACCAGTTAAACGACGAGGTAAGATTTTACCTTGATCATTTACAAATTTCATCAAGAAGTTAGCATCTTTATAATCGATATATTTGATACCATTCTTTTTGAAACGACAGTATTTTTTACGGTTGTCCTCTACTTTAGGAGCAGTTACGTATTGGATATTTTCGTTAGCCATTAGTTTGCGCCCTCCTCAGTTTTAGTTTCAGCTTTTTTGTTGAATGCACCGCTACGTTTTTTCTCGTTGTAAGCTCTAGCATGTTTGTCTAAACTTACAGTCAAGAAACGCATAATGCGCTCATCACGTTTGTATTCAACCTCTAATTTGTTGATTAATTCACCTGGAGCCTTGAATTCAGTTAAGTGATAAAATCCAGTAGATTTTTTCTGGATTGGATACGCTAATTTTTTCAAACCCCAATTGTCTTCAGCGACAATCTTGGCTCCGCCTTCTGTTAAGATGGTTTTGAATTTTGCGATTACTTCTTTCGCAGCATCTTCAGAAAGCAACGGGGTAAGAACGATTACAGATTCGTACTGTTGCATTTTGTTAATTAATTTTGTTATTTAAAATTCCACATTTGTGGAAGTGCAAAGGTAGGTATTATATTGTTATATTGCAACGCCTTGAAGCAAAAAAGTTTAGACCTCAAGCGAGATCTAAACTTTTTCAATAACAAACAAATTGATCGTTTAGTTTAATTTGCACATTTCTTCTGCTATTGCTAATTGTGTTTTTTCACTGATACCTACCAATGGAAGGCGTAAAGTGTCGTTACCGATACCTAATTTTTTAAGAATATATTTGACGCCGGCAGGATTTCCTTCCACAAAACAAAGATCTGTTATCTGGAGTAAATCGTTATGTATTGCTCTTGCTTCATGATAATTGCCCTCTGCACATAATTTTGCAAGCGTGGCAACGCGTTTTGGAAATGCATTTCCAACAACAGAGATAATGCCAGCAGCACCGAGTGCCATCATAGGTAATGTCACCGGATCATCTCCGGAGATCAATAGAAAATCTACCGGTTTGTCCCGTAGGATTTCGCTGAATTGAGCAAAATTGCCAGAAGCTTCTTTTATTGCAACAATATTTGAAAAATCATTCGCCAAACGTAATGTCGTTTGTGAAGTCATATTGCTACCTGTACGGCCCGGTACATTATATAATATAATAGGTAAAGGGGAAACTTGCGCAATAGCCTTATAGTGCTGATAAATTCCTTCCTGTGTCGGTTTGTTATAATAAGGTGACACAGATAAAATGGCACAAAAACCAGTCGGATCGAAAGCTTTGATCTGTTCTACAATCTCTGCGGTATTGTTACCACCGATGCCAGCAACCAAAGGAAGTCTACCGTTCACGCGCTTGACAGTGAAATCCCAGATACGCTTTCGTTCTTCTTTAGTTAATGTGGCAACTTCTCCAGTTGTACCTAAAGAAACCAAATAATCCATACCCTCGTTGATTTGCAAGTCAATGAGTTGACCTAATGCCTCGAAATCAACAGATTCATCTGAGTTAAAAGGAGTGACCAATGCTACTCCTGCGCCGTGAAGCTCGTTCATCTTGTTTTTGTATTTATATAAATTTAATTAAAAAATCCTATTTGGAATGAATAAGGTCTAAGAGATCCTTCTCATTAATCATCGGGACACCCAATTTTTCCGCCTTCGCTAATTTAGATGGTCCCATTTTATCCCCCGCAACGAGATAATTCAACTTTGCGGAAATGGAAGAAAGCATCTTGCCACCGTTGCTCTCAATCAGCTCTGCGAGCTGCTCTCTGGAATAGTCAGCAAATACACCTGAAATCAAAAAGGTCTTTCCGCTGAGACTTTCGCTGGCCAGAATGATTTCCCTTTCTTCAATCTCCAAATTTAAGCCATAATGTCTTAGGCTGATGAGCTGTTGCTGATGAATAGGGTTGTCTAAATATTCTTTGACACTCTCCGCGATACGGCGTCCGATATCTTGAACCCCTTCAATTTCCTCTGTTGAAGCCTGAGCAAGGGCATCGATGTTCTTGAAATGTTGTGCTAGTTTTTTTGCGATTGTTTCGCCAACATGCCGTATGCCCAAAGAGAATAATACTTTCTCAAAAGGTTTCTCTTTTGATTTCTCAATGCCCGCAAGCATATTGTCTATGGATTTCTGACCAAAGCGCTCGAGTTGTTGTAAGTCTTCTTGATGGTTCTTTAGACCGTAGATGTCTACGATATTATGCAATAGACCTTTTTTGAAAAAGGTCTCTACCGTTTCATCGCCCATTCCCTCGATATCCATCATTTTACGCCCGATAAAATGCTGCATTTTGCCGACAATCTGTGGAGGGCATCCTGTTTCATTCGGGCAGTAGTGAACAGCTTCACCTTCCTGTCTAATTAATGTGGTACCACATTCTGGACAGCTGTCCGGATAAATAAAGGCTGTCGTATCTGCTAATCTCTTTTCAAGGTTCACAGCAATGATTTTTGGAATGATTTCTCCACCTTTTTCTACATAGACGGTATCACCTTGATGTAAATCTAATCGTGCAATTTCATTGGCATTGTGCAGTGAAGCACGTTTGACTGTGGTCCCCGCTAACAATACAGGTTGAAGGTTAGCAACAGGAGTGACCGCTCCGGTACGTCCTACCTGATAGCTAATAGTATTGAGTGTTGTCTCAACACGTTCAGCTTTGAATTTATAAGATATTGCCCATCTTGGGTTCTTGGCCGTAAAACCGAGATCTTCCTGTTGGGCATAATCATTTACTTTGATAACGATGCCGTCGATTTCGTATCCAAGGTTATGTCGTTCAATATCCCAATAGTCAATGAATTCAAAGACATCAGCCAGTGTACTACATTTTTTTGTATGTTCACAAACGGGAAAACCCCAGTTTTTCACCTGTTCCAGGCTGTTCCAGTGATCGTGAAATAAATTGGTTCTATTGTCACAATACAGGAAATATAGAAAACAATCCAACGGTCTTTTGGCAACCTCTGCTGAATCCTGAAGTTTTATTGTGCCCGAAGCGAAATTGCGCGGATTGGCATAAGTCTGTTCTTCATTATCTTCCCGTTCCTTGTTCAGACGTAAAAAAGCGGATTTATGCATAAATATCTCCCCACGAATTTCAAACTGTTGCGGGTAGTCGCTCTCTTTGAGTCTGATTGGAATGGAGCGAATGGTTTTGACATTACTTGTCACGACATCGCCCTGTGTTCCATCGCCACGGGTAACTGCTTTGCTCAGTACTCCGTTTTCATAGGTGAGGCTGATAGAAAGGCCGTCAAATTTTAATTCACAGACATACTCAAACTGATCGCCTATGATCTTGCGGATTCGCTGATCAAAGTCAAACAGTTCTTCCTGGCTGTAAGTATTGCCCAAAGAAAGCATGGGCCAACGATGTTTTTCCGTTTTAAATTTAGATGTGATATCTCCACCTACGCGTTGTGTAGGTGAGTTCGGATCAGCAAATTCTGGATATTGACGTTCCAGTGCTTCGAGTTCCTTTAACTTGAGATCGAAGTCATAATCTGATATAAGACTATTCGCCAATACGTAGTATTGATAGTTATAATGATTAAGTTCTGCTGTTAAGTCTTTTATCTTTTTTTCAATATCCATCGCCAACATGTTGCAAAATTACAAATAAAATGTACGTTTAAATAAAATAAATAAAGAATCTTGTTGTAAAGAGTGCCTTATTTTTAAAATGCGTTTTTGTGCATTTTACGAATCGGGATTCCAAATGCCTTATTTGAAATCCTTTGGATTCAATTGCGAAAATTTATGTTTATTATTCGTGTAAAAATCAATAATAATTGAATTATTATATTGTCCTGTCTGATTTTCTATTGCTGTATATTTCTTTCGTTTTCTAGCATTTTTAAAAATATTTAGGAAGAAATACTGATGTGCGCGACTGATCGCCCACGCATCTTTCGGTTTGCGGTCAATTAGAAACTTCATCAATGCTGCTAAATCGAACCAAAGGCGTAGGAAAATTATCCAAATTGCTTTACTCAAAGGTAGGTTCTTTTGCAACATAACGAGATTATTCCTGAAATTTAGGTAGGTCTTCTTAGGGTTGCTGGCATTTAATGTCCCGCCGCCTACATGATAGACAACGGACGTTGGACAGTAACCTATACCATAGCCCATCTTTTTCAACCGCCAGCATAGATCAATTTCCTCCATATGAGCAAAGAAATCTTCGTCTAGGCCATTCGCTTCTTTCCAGGCTTTTTCTCGGATAAAAAGCGCGGCTCCCGATGCCCAGAAAATCTCAGATTCCTGATTGTACTGGTCATGGTCTTCCTCAACTTCGTGTAAAATCCTTCCTTTACAAAACGGAAAACCGAAATAGTCCAAGTATCCTCCAGCGGCACCAGCATGCTCAAATTTATCTTTATTATGAAAGGATAGGATCTTGGGTTGTGCGGCAGCAATACCGGGATTGCGCTCCATATAAGCAATAACAGGCTCTATCCAGTTTTGGCTGACTTCAACATCTGAATTTAACAAGACATAATAATCCGCATCTACACGTTCCAGGACTTTGTTGTAACCACCAGCAAATCCATAATTCTTGTCGTTTTCAAGAATGGTAATGGTGGGATAGTACTGCTTGACGAATAGAATAGAATCATCATCCGATGCATTGTCACCGATGACGAATTCAATATTTGGATAAGAACTGTTGTAGACGGAAGGTAAGAATTTCTCCAGGAAGAAACGACCATTCCAGTTCAATATGACAACAGCTACTTTTGGTAATTTACTCATTTTCTACGTTTCCTTTTCCAGCGATTATGTGACCAAAGCCAATATTCGGGATTTTCACGAATCATTTGCTCCGCAAAGCGATTGTGTAAATCAGTTATTTCATGTTCGGCAAATTCGGAGGGGTCTTCTACCAGGGTAGTAAACTTGCAGAAGTATTGTCCTCTTTTTGCTTTTCGGCCAATATAACAAAATACAACGGGGGCTTTGCTCATTCTTGATAGCCGTTCAGCTCCCGTATAGACTAATGTTTCCTGATTCAACCAATTGATAAAATAATCAGAGTCGGAATATAGTGGGGTCTGATCAGCGACCAACATACTGACATTGGGCTGCCCTTTCAATTTTACAATATGTCGGAGAATTTGTTTCATTGGAACCATTTCTGCTCCAAAACGACCACGCATCGAATTATAGACTGTATCAATGTCCTTGTTGTTTAACGGTTTGTAAACAATCAATGTTGGAAAATCAGTGATCAAACTCAGACGGTGTATCCCGAGTTCCCAGTTGGCATAATGCGAGGTTACCCCAATCACATTTTTCCCGTCAGCAAGATGGCGCGTTAGTTCCTCTTCATTTTCTAAAGTCATTTTCCGCTTGACTTCTTTGGCTGAAATCGTTTTTAGCTTAATGGATTCTACAAGTAGATCCGGAAAAAAGCGGTAGAATTTTTTTGCGATTACTAGTCTTTCAGCCTCGGTTTTTTCGGGAAAAGCGTTTTCTAAATTTTGGAATACGATACCCTTTCTATACCCAATAATATAATAGAGGATATAATAAAGCCCATCGGAAATCAAATATAGAAACCAATAGGGGAGAAGAGAGATGACATAGATTAATGCGTTTAACGCGTTTTGTTTCATGCTATAGCTAAAATTCCCAGTTGTATTTTACAAATATCCTCAAATTAAGTTATTTTTGCGTCACTTATAACAAAAATCATCAGTTTTTATGGAATCGCAGTTATTACTTCCAGCATGTTATCTTCCGCCGATATCTTATTTTCATACCATTCAGGAGAATAATCTCCCGGTTGTAATCGAAAAATATGAACATTTTCAAAAACAGAGCTATCGTACACGGGCACGCATTGCTTCTGCCAATGGGGTACAGGATTTAATAGTTCCAATCCAACATGGTAATAAGGAACGCGTCCCGATGAAAGATATCCGGATCAGTTATGAATTTGACTGGCAGCGTTTACATTGGTTGAGTATTCAGACCGCTTATCGGAGTTCTGCATATTTCGAATATTATGAAGATGATTTTAGTCGTTTTTATCAAGAAAAATTCGATTATCTCTTGGACTTTAACGTTGCACAGTTGGAGCTGATACTAAAATCAATTAAGCTAAAAAGAACAGTTTCCTTTACAGAGGAATATACGGTCAATGATTCGGAGGCAATCGATTATCGGGAAATCATACATCCGAAAAAGGAAAGCATACTGGTTGCTCCCAAAGAGTACTATCAGGTTTTTTTGGACAAAAATGGTTTCTATCCAGATTTGAGTATTATCGATCTGTTGTTTAATCAAGGTCCACAATCCAAAAGTTATCTTTAAAATATTCTAGATACTTTGAACATTCTGCGTTTAATATTGTTCTTATTCAATATTAAACGCTTTTAAATGAATAGACTTCTTCTTGTTTTCGTTCTTCTTCCTTTGTTTAGCATCGCTACCTATGCCCAGGGTGGTGTTGATACAATACATTATCGGAAAGTTTACTATTGGGGAACAACCGGAATGGGATTCCCTATAGGTAAAACGAAAGATATACTCTCCCCAAAATTTTCTGGTAGTATTGGTCTGGATATTTCCCTTAAAAATTCGATGTTTTTTGTCTCCCCAACCTTGTATACTTTGTCATTCAAATACAAGCAACGTCTGCCAGATCCCGATTTTGCCTATCGTATTGAGGATGCAAATACGAACTTTTATACTTTCGCATTTTCAGGTGGTGTGCGAAAGCAGATGCGCCGATTGAATGTTTACGGTTTTCTTGGGCCGGGAATAGGCTTGACAAGTGAGCCCCGTGCGAATGTGATAGCTGATCAGAAGCTGGTTAAGATGGAAAATATAAATCGTTTTAACCTATCCAGTAAATTGGGTGCTGGAGCTAGGCTACTTACATAATTTCAGAAAGATACAGGATACACCGGTCAATATTTTTACTGTAATGATCGGTCTGAAATCAGATATCACACAAATTGGTGACAGGGTGATCGATGTGATCGGAATAGACGGCTCTATCAGCGGAAAAAAAGAGAAAAAATAGTGTGACTACTTTGAGACTTGAATCGTATCTCCGATGTGGGCTTCAGCATCAGAACCCATTTTCTTGACTTTTTCTGTTTGTTCAATGGCAACAGCAAATGCGGACGGAACAATCCCCGCCCCAAATTTGATCGCATAAAACTTGGTGAACTCAGCTCCGAAGTAAAGTATTGCAGCGGAATAATAGATCCACAATAACATGATGATGATAGAACCTGCTGCACCGTAAAAGCTCGCCGTGGAAGAGAGGTTGAGATAAATCGAAATTCCGTAGCGACCCAGCATAAAAAGAAGCCCAGTGAAAATAGCCCCGCCGAGCATATCGCGGAATTTCACCTTGGCATCTGGTAAGAATGAGAAGATAAATCCAAACAGTATCACGATGACAGAAAACGTAATACCAGTATTGACCCAAGATATCAGGGCAATTGGAATAATGGGGAAATAGGTCATGACCAGGTTGGTGACCGCGACAATAACTCCATTTATCATCAATGAAGCAATTAATAAGAAGCCTAAAGCAATAACGATGGAAAAGGAGATTAGTCTATTGATGATTAATTTTAGCCAGCCTTTCTTAGGCTTAGGCTTAACTTTCCAGATGTTGTTTATTGAATCCTGGATATCGACAAATAAAGTCGTAGAGGAAAGGATCAATGTGACAATACCGATTGTGATCCCCATATTGGATTTGTTTTCAAAAGTAATTTTCTGGAGATAAGATTTAATCTGTTCGGTCACACCTTGCCCAAAAAGTATCGTAACTTCGTCCAGTACTTCATCTTGCGCAGAAGAACCACTTTGGAGATGTTCACCATAAAAGAAACCGATACACCAGATGACGATCATTAGCAACGGACCGATCGAAAAAATCGTATAATAGGCTAGCGAAGCACTTTTTTTCATGCACTTGTCATCATTGAACCCGTTGAAGGCATCAATCATGACCTGCCAAATATTTTTCCAGTATCCGAATGTAAATAGATCTTTTAGTGTAACGTGCTTCATAATGAGATCATCCGCTCCAATAATCGTGCAAATTGTTATTCTTGATTCTGCTCTACATACAATTTGTCGATGGCAGCTTCATTCTCTTTTAAAATAACTTTTCGTTTCAAACTCAATTTTGGCGTCAATTGACCTTCATTTATTGACCATTCTTTTGGTAAAAGAATAAATTTCTTGACAATCTCCCAATGGCCAAAGTTACCTGATAATCGGTTTATTTCCTCTTGGTATTTCTGAATAACTTCGGAATTTTTGATAAGTTCTTCATTTGAACTACTGGATATTCCTTTTTGAGCAGCCCATTTTGAAAGGATATCAAAAGCAGGTATGATTAATGCACTTGGAAATTTGCGATTTTCGCCGATTACCATCACCTGGCCGATCAAGGTTGATTCCATTAACTTGTTTTCAATGGACTGCGGTGCAATGTATTTTCCGCCAGCCGTTTTAAACATCTCTTTCTTTCGATCAGTGATCTTTAAGAAGCCATCCGTCGTAATTTCGCCAATATCTCCGGTTTTGAAGAAGCCATTTTCATCGAAAGCTTCTTTAGTGGCCTCCTCATTTTGATAATAGCCTGTTGTGATACTAGGGCCTTTCACTAGGATCTCACCATCTGATGCAATTTTTACTTCAAGGTTTTTAAGCGGTTTTCCGACTGTTCCAAATTTCAATCCATTTGGTAAATAAGAGTTTACCGCAATAACAGGAGAAGTTTCCGTCAATCCATATCCTTCAAGTACCTTAAGGTCCGCAGCCCAAAATATACGCGCTAAGCGCTCTTGAAGAGCCGCACCACCTGATACGATAATTTTAATATTACCTCCTAATGCTTCCTGCCATTTGGAAAAGATCAATTTACGGGCAATACCTAGTTTAATCGAATAGAGCATGCCGTTTTTGCCTGGCTCCTGGAATTTTAGCCCTAAGTCTACTGCCCAGAAGAATAGCTTCTTTTTAATACCGGTCAGTGCCTTACCTTTTTCAATGATTTTGTCGTAGACTTTTTCCAGTACACGTGGCACTGTCGTAAAGACATCTGGTTTTACATCGTTAATATCGGCAACGACATTATCCAGGGTTTCTGAAAAGTAAATTTGGATCCCCTTTGAATAATACATATACACAACCATGCGTTCGAAAATATGACATAACGGAAGAAAACTAAGTGCAGTTTTGAAATCCTCCCGTATCAAATAATTACAGGCGGTGACATTGCTATAGACATTTTTATGTGAGAGGTAAACACCTTTGGGACGGCCTGTCGTGCCCGAGGTATAAATCAAGGTTAATAGATCATCCTCGGTAACGCCATCGCGATGGGAGGACAGTTCGGTCGTATCTTCTTTTGCACTCCCAATTAACTCGGTCAAAGGGGTATGGTTTTCAATCTGATCAAAGGTATATACCTGCGGTTGGATGCCATGTTCTTTGATCGCCTGCTCAATACGGACAGTCAGGTCTTTGTTGCTTACAAATAACACTTTAACATCGGAATCGTTCACAATGAATGAAAGATCTTGTGTAGATAATGTAGGATAAAGGGGAACTGTTGCAAGTCCTATTTGATTGCAGGCAAAATCAACCAAGTTCCATTCCGGTCTATTACCGGACATTATTCCGACACGATCCCCTTTCTTAAGCTCCAATTTCAATAGAGCCCTACTCAAGGAATCAATTGCATCCGTATATTCTTTGGTGGAGTAAGTTTTCCAGTTGCCGCTGGAGTCTCTGCCCGCCACCATAATGTCCTTTGCGTATTTTTCTTTATATAAGGTTATAAAGTCAAAAATTCTGCCCATATCACTTGAGTTTATTTGGTTATCACTATTGACTTAAATATAAAAAAAATATCAGAAATAAAGTTGGAGATATTGGGATTAATGTCATAACAAATTAAACATTGTGTCGTTATAGCTGTAATTGTTACTTTTGAAAGATATAAAGTAGAATATAAAGCGTTCAATTTTTATGAGAAAAATATTTTTGGCTGTCGGTGGAATGCTGATGTTTGGTGCGTTATCCAATAAAGCTGTGGCTCAGTTGGATAATAGAGGCGCTATTGGTGGGCGGTTTGGTTCTGCTCAGGGAATTACTTATCGTCATACACTAAATTCAAGCCATGCGTTGGAAGGTATTATGAGTATTCAAAGCAATTCTGATTTCCGTCGGTTTCGTGTAGTTGGATTGTATGAAATTTACAAACCTTTAACAGCTGGTCTAAATTGGTACTATGGTTTTGGTGGAAGTATCGGATCTTACAAAGAAAAAGATAAAATTATAAATGGTCAACGTCAATCGTTCGACTCCCATCTTAATTTAAGTATAGATGGTATTGTCGGAATAGAGTATAATATTCCCCAAGCCCCATTTCAGATTTCATTGGATGTAAAACCTTATTTTGATTTTCTGAATGAATCCAGCCTCAAGATATTTGATCCTATTGGATTCTCGGTAAGATATAAGTTTTAATATTAACAGAAAGAGCAGAAATATATTTCTGCTCTTTCTGTTAAATGGTACATATTGGCTAACGTTCACATCAAGCCATCCAGATTTTTCCCAAGAGTTCCTGCAGGAACGTTTGATCTTTAAGTGGACGGATTTCATGAATCTTCTTGTTATTTCTTCTGATCTGTACCGGTATCTCTCGAACCAGGCCATCTCTTGCAATAAGGAAATTCAATATTTCACCATCAGTAGCATTTTGGATGATAAAATCAATCTCCTTGTCTTTTACATCAAGTCTGATATTATTGATTGCAATTAATTCATCCCTGACGTTTAAACCCGCATCGTAGGCACCCGTCCCTTTTTCAACAGTTGCAACACTGATTACACCATCTGTTTTGTTGGTTGTGATACCCAAGGTTAATGTATCGTTATCTTTGTTGGTATCCACAATTTCATATCCTACCAAATTCAAATAAGCGTTGTAATCGAGTTCGCCATCCTGATGCGCAGCCTGAAATATATCATCCAGCGAGGTGCCAGCAATACGCTCCGCTAGATTCTGAAACTCTTTTTCTTCAAAGCCACGGTCAAGTTTTAAGAAAAATTCTTCATAAGCAGCACGGAGGATGTCGTCTAATTTTATTTTTCCATCTGTAGCAGCTATTACTTTGATATCAAGCAGAGCAGTAAGCATAGCCCCTTTGTTATAATAAGAAATGGCCGAATTAATGGCATTTTCATCTGGTCTATAATATTTGATCCACGTATCGAAGCTTGATGCAGCAGCAGACTGTATCTCATGTCCTGGACGGTTCAATATAATATTAAAATCATTGGCCAATAATGAAAGGTATTCCTTTTCATCATAGAACCCACAGCGTTTGATGATTAAATTGTCATAATAAGAGGTAACCCCTTCCATAATCCATAATCCTGTAGTATAGTTCTCCCCATCGTAATCAAATGGACCCAATGCTTTTGGGCGAAGTCGTTTTACATTCCATAGGTGGAAATATTCATGGGCTACGAGGCTCAGATATGTTTTGTAGCTGTGTTCATTGCGATAGGCATTTCTCGAAGCTCCCAGTACAGTGGAGTTGAGGTGTTCAAGACCGCCACCACCAGATTGGTAGTTGTGTGTGATAATGACATATCGTTTGTTGGGATTTGATCCCCAAATACGGGTTTCTTCTTCTACAATACGTGTAATATCCGTGGTAAGACGCTCTTTGTCATAAGAGCCACCACCCACCATCGCACACTCATGTTCTACTCCTGCAGCATGAAACTTCCAAATATCCTGGTTACCTACTTCAATCGGACTGTCATATAAAACGTCGAAGTTGGGCGCATGAAAGGTATGTTGTGTCAACCGTTCAAGTCCTGTTGATATACTTTTCCAGGTTTCTTTTGGCACAATAACGATAGTCGAAGGGACATCAAGATAACCTTCAATATGTAGAAATGTTGCTGTTGGGACGATAAATGCGTGGTCGCTGTCGAAAAAATTTGTACGGACAGAGACCTCAAAGCCATATACCGAATAGTGAATATCGATCTGATCTAGTGCATCTGTCGTAACGCGCCAGGTATTCTTTGATATTTTGCTGAAAGGAATGGGATTTCCATTGGCATCGACAGGTTTAAATCGTTCTACATTTTTTGCATATTCACGAATTAAATAGGAACCTGGTGACCAGACTGGCATCTTTAGATCAACATAGGGTTGATTGAGTTTTTTGAGGCTCATTTTTACGTCAATGTAATGAGCTTGTACTTCTGGAAATGATACCTCAAAGTTTATTGTGGGTACATTTAAATGGTCACTATCCATGAAAAATAATTTTAGTATGCGCTTACAAAATTAAAAGTATCTTATGCTTAAATCAAACAAAAAAATATTTTGTTGGTTCTTCAATAGTTTGTTAAACCTGTCGAATTTTGATTGATTCAAAAAGTTTCATCAGATTGTAAAGATGTCACATAAGAAATCCAAGATACATATTTTCTTTAAGAATCGTCGTTTCAGTTTGGAGGTAATTTTTGTATATTTGATACACTAGTTTATAAGGGGAAAATAATCAAGAATTTGTATGATCTTAGTTGTTGATAGTGGCTCGTCAAAGTCAGATTGGAAATTGGAATTGCCTGATAGTGCTCCTATTTCGTTCAGTACAAATGGACTCAATCCTTTTTTCGTTAATGAAAAAGAAATCACACGGGTTATTAAAGAAATACCTGAAATAATACCCTACGCTGACGAGGTTACTGAGCTTTATTTTTTTGGAGCGGGTTGTATTACCCCTGACCGTCGTGAAATGGTTTCAAATGCATTGACTCCTTTATTTGAAAATGCTTATATCGCAGTTGAGAACGACCTTTTTGGTAGCGCTTTAGCGACCTGTGGTAATAAAAAAGGATATGTAGCCACACTTGGTACTGGATCGGATCTTAGCTTTTTTGATGGTGAGGAGCTTATGGCCTCCCACAATGGTAATGGTTATGTGCTGGGAGACGAAGGTTCGGGCGCTTACTTCGGTAAAAAGCTCCTACGCTTATTTCTATATGGGCGCATGCCGAAAGATCTGAATGAGAAATTCGCCGTTAAATACCGTATAAATAAAGAGGTTGTTATTAAAAATGTGTACCAGAAAGAACGGCCAAATGCTTTTTTAGCCTCTTTTGCGCCATTTATGTCTGATAATATTACCCATCCATTTATTATTGATCTGGTAAAAGGTGGTTTTGAAGAGTTTGTTCAGGCCTCTATTTTGACTTATGCAGATTATACACAGTATGAATGCCACTTTGTTGGCTCAATTGCTTATAGCTTTGATTTGTTATTGCGTGAAGTGTGTGAAACACATCAGATCAAGGTCGGAACAATACTAAAGTCACCTATTAACGAATTGTTCAGTGCAGTGCTGGAAAGAGAGAGTAACTCATTGTTGAGTCTTTAAATTAAATAAATATGATTGTAGCAACTATTATGGTGTATATGTCAATGTTATTTGGCAATCCCGAAATTTATAATTTCACTTTTAAGACGCTGGAAGGGCAAGAGGTGAAAATGTCCGATTTCAAAGGAAAGAAGATATTGATTGTCAATACAGCTTCTAAATGTGGTTTTACGAAACAGTATAAGGACCTGGAAGAACTACACAAGACATTTGGAGACAAATTGGTTATCATTGGTTTTCCGGCGAACAACTTTGGACAACAGGAACCAGGCTCCAATACAGAGATTCAAGAATTCTGTGAACAGAACTATGGAGTAGACTTTTTAATGGCTGAAAAAGTAGAAGTAAAAGGGGAGCAGATTTCGCCTTTATTCAAATATCTGATCACGCAGGATAATCCCGATTTTACAGGAGAGATTAAATGGAACTTTGAAAAATTCCTGATTGACGAAAATGGTAAATTAGTACATCGCTTTCGATCAGCTACCAATCCACTGGATCCGGCGATTGTAAACTGGGTGGGAAATAAGAAATAAGTAAAAAGCAAGAAATACGCTATACCCCCAAATAGTGTTCAACTATTTGGGGGTATTTTTATGGCTGAAAGACAGAAAGTTTGATTCTGAATGTGTTCCAGCTTTTTGGTTTATTAAGCCCTTTTTTCGCAGTTGAAAATAAACGGTTGAAAATAAAAATTGTAAAACTTTTTGCTGAATTTCAGCCTATTTTATATACGTGTCATATAAGGCGCGGATGCAGTCTTTGAGCAGAGGATTAAAATTTTCGCTATCAGGTATGTTGCAGCCATTGGTGATTACTACAAATCCATATTTTTTTACAGGATTGAAAAACATTGCACTGTATAGGCCATAAGCAGATCCCGTATGTCCCGTTAATGTAACACCTGGAATTACCGTATTTTCGTTCATAATAGCGAGGCCATACCCTGCATCTTTATTAACAGCAGTTTGCATTATCTTTGCATATTTTTTATCCATTATTTTCTTTCCGTTACCCGTACCATAGTTCATCTGCATAAGCATATATTTTGCAAGATCGAGTGTCGATATCTTCATTCCACCAGTCGGGGAGAGTGCAGGAGTCGTATAGCCCAATTGATAATTTGCAAGTTCATCACGTCTGGGTGCATATGCATTCAGTTCTTCGATAATATTAGCTTTTTTATCGAATGAATATAAAGGGACTAATCTCAAATGATCTAGCGAGTCAACACAATATCCACCATAAAGATTCAATGGCTTAAGAATGTTTTTGGATATGTAGTTATCAAAACGCATCTGAGTCAGCTTCTCCAATACGGCGCCGGCCATATTAAAATTTAGATTACAATACTGATATTGGCTGCCTGGTCTATAATTATTATAAGAACTTTTCCAATTCGGATTTTTGGTTGGATTAATAACATCCAGATTAAAATAACCGTTTTGATCATTAATGCTCGAGGTGTGAGAAAGTATCATCCGAAGGGTAATTTTTTCCTGGGGATAATTTGGATTTCTAATCGGAAAACCGATAAGATCTCCGAAATCATCATCTAAAGAACATCGCCCCTGTTTCAAAAGCTGCATAAAAGAGGTCGCGGTAAACGACTTTGATATGGAAGCGATCCGAAAGATATCATCGTCATTTAGCAAAGTCTTGTCCTCAATATTTTTGTTGCCATAATTCTTATGAAAATAAATCTGGTTGTTTTTTACAAGTACTACACTAAGTCCTATTGCTTGATATCGTTGCATAATGGTCTGCAATCTTTGGTCAATTTCTGGAGTCTCCTGTCCGAACAATAATACGGGGAGCAACAGTGCTAAGTGAAAGAGGGAAATGATGGTCTTTTTCATGCTGTGTACGTGAACAAAATAATCAGGATTGGTTATTAACCTTTATTGAATTTAAGATATTCTTTTTGAATACATTGAATAAATTCAGCAAGAGCACTATTCTTACTTTTTATATTCGAAACCAAAATTACCTCTGTTTTACTATCTGTGTCATCAAGTTTGAGGATTTTCAATTTTAGATGTGGATACTGTTTTATTGTGGATGCCGGGACAACAGCCAAACCTAATCCCTGAGAAACAAGTTCGAGGATAGAAGACATGGAATTGCTTTGATGCACAATTTTGGGTTCAAACCCCATGCGATTACAGGTATTGATTGTTAGGCGATGATATTCAGAAGCATATTTTTGATTGAAAGAGATAAAATTCTCATTGAAAAAATTGATGTTCTTGAAGTCTACTTCCGTGGATCCCACAATAACCATCGGGTCTTCGAATAAGGGGGTGATAAGGAGTTCGCTCGCGTAAATAGGGGCACGCATAATACCGAGATCCAGTTTTCCATTTTCCAACGCAGCTTTTTGTTTTTGTGTTGATGTCTCAAACAAACTGACCCTTAGATAGGGAAATTTTTGTTGAATCTGTTTCAATACCGTTGCCAACATCTGCTTTGGTGTGGAACTGATATAACCCAACTTAAACTCACCTGAAATATTGTTATGGATCTGTTTTGTGATAGTTTTGCTATGCTCTAAATTTTGAAGTATCTCAACAACCTCTTCCAAAAAGTATTTACCCGCTTCGGTCAGTTCCACCCTTTTGTTCGTTCTGAAAAAGAGTATAACGCCCAGCTCATCTTCAAGATCTTTGATTTGTCGACTTAACGGTGGTTGGGACATAAATAACCGCTCAGCAGCCCTTCCGAAGTGGAGTTCCTCGGCTACTGTTTTGAAATAAATAAGATGTCGGATTTCCATTGATACTTTTTTGGTATGAATCGATGACAAAATAAATATTTTTAATGAATTTGAGTTAACCCTACCTTTAAATAATTAAAATTTATAGGTGATATCAATGCATAGAATGCAAAAAGCGCTTATGAAAATAATTTGGATATTCGATATTTCCATGGAATGATAAACCGAGCATTTGTGCTCACAAATATTTATTTAGCTATGAATAAGGCGACATTACAAGAAATAGAAACGCGATTTGACAAGGATGTCGAGCGGTTTTCTAATTTAGAAACAGGTCAGGCGACTACATTGGATGCGGTCTGGAATATGGAACTTATAACAGACGCAATTTCATCGCTCTACCCGAATCTTGAGCAGGTGTTGGATATCGGCTGCGGTGCAGGTAATTATGACGTGAAACTGCTTCAGAAAGTCAGATCCAATCCCGATGTTACCTTGGTCGATCTGAGCTTGCCCATGTTGGAGCGAGCCAAAGAACGTGTTGGCGTACTTACAACTGGGGCAGTTCATTTGATTAAAGGCGATTTTCGACAGGCCGATCTGTTCGAGGAGAAATTTGATGTGATTATTGCGACAGCAGTTTTGCATCATTTGAGAGACGATCAAGATTGGGAGACCGCATTTCGCAAACTTTTTAAACTTCTCAAAAGCGGGGGAAGTGTATGGATTTTCGATTTAATCGAACAAAATAGTGCCCCTCTTCAACAGCTGATCTATCGTGAAAAATATGGTGCGTATTTGACTAACTTGCAAAACGAAGCGTATCGTGACCATGTTTTTGCCTATGTGGAACATGAGGATACATCGCGATCGTTGGTCTATCAGCTTGAGCTATTGGCTAAGGTCGGATTTAAAGATATAGATGTACTACACAAGAATTTGTGTTTTGCTTCTTTCGTCGCATTCAAATAGTACTCTTGTTTGATAATAACACTACAAAGCAGACAAGATGCATAGATAAACGCTAGGGGTGAAACATAGTGAATGGAATGATAAAAAAATAAGGCGATACGGGGAGTATCGCCATAAAATCACACTAACTATTAAAAAACCTATAGGACTAGGAATTTACAAATTCAATAAACCAATGTCTGTTTGATATCACTTCCCTCTTCACCCATCTCGTCTTAGCGAGATATCAAAAAAATAATAAAATGTAGTTATTAAGGTCAATACTTTAAAAAAACAAAGTATTTCCATTGGTTTACGTAAAGATATATGTTTATTTTTTAAATACAAATAAAATCGACGAAAATTAGAAATTTATTATCATTTGATTGTTTTCAAAAATTCCAACCAGGCGATCTGATCGGTTTTAAATGTCAGATCTTCTATGGAAAGTGTATGTAACGGAACCCATCGGAAGGATTGACGCTTATTATCTTCGACTTTCTGATCCAGATCAAAATCAAATGCTTTAGTAGTCGTTCTGATCTGAATGGCTGATGTATTTTTGACCTGATAGTAAATTGATATAATCTGACTGTCGTTGAAGCTTGATTTTTCGTAAAAATCAGTTGTATAGATATGCTTAACGACGTCAATGTCAAATGCACACTCTTCTTGATATTCTCTAATTAAAGCCTCCAATAGACCTTCTCCGTACTCTAGCCCTCCACCGGGGAATTTGGTAAATGAAACATTTTCCGTTCTTTCATCACTGATCAGCACTTCCTGTTTCTCGTTGATCAATATCCCGTATACTCTTACGTTAAATGGAAACATTATTTATTCTCTATTTATATAATCAAATTTTTTCTTTTATAATGGCATGAAACCATTTTCAACCGCAAATTCATCCAACCCGATATAGGAATAATGTCTTGGCAAAAACCAACCTATTGCTTCCATGATATTCGTAAATTCTTTCTCTGTTCTAAACTGATTGGCAACGATATTAAATACCAGATCTTGAGAGGCTTTTTCTTCGTCTTTATAATTACGTGCGATAAGCATAATTTTGGCATTCTTGACGCCATAATAATCTAAAAACTCACGAAGCTGTGTGCGTACATGATGCGGTAGGATCGTTTCGGACGGTTGGCCAACTAAGATTTCTTCATCTTTACCGATCGTGGTTTGCTCATTTTTTTGCGAAAAAATACTCTCGTCTGTATAAAATTCCTCATTCAGGAAATAATTGACCAAATCACCATAGGTAAAAATCCAATCTGGATTCTCATTTTGTGTGTTAATGGCAATACCAAAGCCTTTTGGTAGTACAAAATCCTTTAAACGGTTTTTGATCACAAAGGCTTGAAAATTCTGATCTTTGGGGACACTTTCCAACTGGAAATAGGGAAATCCATCCGGACCGATGACTACTTCGGTTTCGGCGAGTTTCAATGTACACTCTGCGATGTTATTTAAGAAGGTATCACGCCATAATTCATCCCGCTCTGCAAAAGGAACCTCCATCAGATTATTAATGATGATGGTTTTTTCCAGATCCCCTAAGCGATTGTCGTTCGCATTGTTACTATCGTCAAATAAATGTATTGTACTCATCTTGGACTGTGATTTTGTTAATTGCAGGTAAAAGTAAAAGAATAATTATAATTTAACGACGTTTTCTTGATTTTGATTGTCCTTTTCGGCTATTGTTTTGGCTACTGGACAGCATTTTCTCCCAACTCAGTAAAAATGGATGTTGATCGTCAATCTGTATCTGTTTATTTAATGATAACTGTAGCTTGATCCACTTCTGGTTGTCTTCGGCGTCGCAGAGTGTGATGGCCGTACCGTCGGTCTGAGAGCGGCCTGTTCTTCCGATACGATGTGTATATATTTCTGGGGAGTCCGGTACTTCATAGTTTATGATAGCTTCCAAATCGGGGAAATCTATGCCTCTTGCCAGCAAGTCCGTCGCAATCAAAACCCTGTTTTCTTTATTTCTAAATTTGGCGACAATCTCCTCACGCTGCTGTTGCGACTTATCACCGTATAGTGCTAGTGCCGAAATGCCATTTCGATGGAGGTCTGCTTCAATCCGTTCCACAGCATGTACCGTCCGCGTGAAAATAAGGGCCTGTGATTTAATTCTGTTTTCAAGAAGGTAACGGACTAGATTTTTCTTGTCGTTTTTATCGACATACAACACATACTCGCTTATTTTTCCTTTTTTAAGATGATCTTCTACTGTGACTTCTATCGGATTTTTGAGTCTTTTTAGAATGATCTTATCCATCTCTGCTGTGCGTGTGGCCGAGACGAAAATAGACTGTCTTTCGGTGGGAAGTGCCTGCATAATTTTATTGATTTCTAGTGCAAAGCCAAGATCGAGCAATTGATCAAATTCATCAATGACTAGAGTGTTTATTCCTTTTAGATCAACAACCTGTTGTTCTAGAAAGTCGAGCAGTCTGCCTGGAGTAGCCAGGATCAGCTGAGCTTTAGGGTAGGCCGCAAGCTGGCTGTCGTAAGTTCCGCCACCATAAAAGCTGGCGGTATCGAGACCTGTACCCTCAATCAGTTTAGCAATTCGATCTTTCGTTTGGATACAGAGTTCGCGTGTTGGAAGCAGAATAAGTACGGAGGCATGTTCTCTTTCTTCCTTTTCCAATAAATGTTGTACGATCGGGATAGTGAAAGCTTCGGTTTTTCCTGTTCCCGTAGGAGCAATCGCCAGACAATCTTGACCAGCTAATATAGCAGGGATCACCCGTTCCTGGACGGTTGTCAGTACCGAAAGCTTTTGTTTTTCAATGTTGGAAAAAAGGAGTTTATTGAGTTGTAGTGTCGAAAAATTCACAGTAAAAAAGTTAAAATTAAAAAGAAGATCTATCTCAATCCCGAGCCTTTGTCTTAGGAGATCATGAAGCTATGAATTTCTGATCTCGTATCGCTAGCGTTTAATTCCTATCTATAATAATTAAAAATCTGCAAAAATTAGGAATTTTTCTCAAAAAGTACTAATTTGAGAAATTAGAATATTCTATTTCAAATACGAACTATTGATTGTCAAATTATTTGACAAACACCAATTATATAGAATAATATTTTTGTTAAATTTGTTGAAACAAAAAAGAATATGTTTGATACTGCATTTGACCAAAACAATGAATCTATTTCCACTTTGAGCTTTGACGAGTTCAAAAAGATTATTGTGAATGATTATCGGACCGCTTTGGAAAGTCGTTACGTAAGTTTATTGGGACGTAAGGAAGTGCTTACAGGCAAGGCGAAGTTTGGTATTTTTGGCGATGGAAAAGAGTTGGCACAAATTGCGATGGCTAAAGTCTTCAGAAATGGCGATTGGCGATCAGGATATTACCGTGACCAGACATTTATATTTGCTTCAGGCATCAGTGATGTCTATCGTTTTTTCTCCCAATTATATGCGCATCCGGATGTTGAGGCGGATCCTTCTTCTGCCGGTCGGCAAATGAACTGTCATTTTTCTACACGGGTGCTGGATGATCAGGGGAATTGGCTTGATCAAACGGTACAGAAAAATTCCTTTTCGGACATTTCTACCACAGGAGGGCAAATGCCCAGAATTTTGGGTTTAGGACTAGCATCTAAATTATATAAACAAAATAGAAATTTGGATTATTTGTCCTATTTCTCGAATAAAGGAAATGAAGTTACCTTCTGTACAATAGGGAACGCTGCGACCTCAGAAGGTGTATTTTTTGAAGTCATCAATGCTGCTGGAGTACATCAGATTCCTGCAGTTATTTCTATTTGGGATGATGGTTACGGAATTTCGGTGTCGAATGAAACCCAGACTACAAAAGGTGATATTTCTGAAATACTCAAGGGTTTCCAAAAGGAGGAGTTGACAAACGGAATTGAAATTTTTAAAGTAAGAGGTTGGGATTATGCAGGCTTGTGTGAAACATACGAACAGGCCGCAAATATAGCAAGAGAAAAGCATATCCCATGTCTGATCCATGTGACCGAATTGACACAACCACAAGGGCATTCCTCTTCGGGATCCCACGAACGTTATAAATCTCAGGAACGCTTGCAGTGGGAAACGGATTTCGACTGTATCGCGAAAATGAAGGAGTGGATACAAAGCTCGGGTATCGCTACGGATGAAGAGCTGGACCAGTTGGATCGTGATGCCAAGGATTTTGTCCGTCAGGAACAAAAAAGGGCTTGGACTGATTATATCAGAACTTTGACGCTTGAAGCAAAAGAAGCCATTGATTTATTGTCACGAATTCCAAATGAAAAAGCGGACTTCGCAGCAAAAAAACTGCAATCGATGGTAGAGCCTTCTCTGAAAGAGGTGTATGGACAGGTCCGGAAGATATTGCATGAGCTAAAGGAAAAACATACGGAAGGCCGTCAGGAATTGTTGAATTGGTATAAGGTTAAACAAGAAATTAACGAGAAGCGGTATAATTCGAAATTATTTACTGATGGTGTTGATTCTCCCTTCAATGTGCCTGCAGTAGAAGCGATTTATAATGAAGATTCTAAAATTGTGGATGGTCGGGAAGTGTTGAATCTTTGTTTTGAAGAAAATTTTCAACGTGATGAACGTTTATTAGCATTCGGGGAAGACGTGGGGAAAATAGGAGATGTCAACCAAGGATTTGCAGGTCTACAGGATAAGCTCGGTACGCATCGCGTATTTGATACTGGGATCCGCGAAAATTCAATTATCGGTAAAGGGATCGGATTGGCAATCCGTGGGTTAAAACCAATTGCTGAAATTCAATACTTAGATTATTTGATCTACGGTATCACGGTTGCCAGCGACGATTTGGCCAGCTTAAGTTACCGTACTTTCGGGGGGCAAAAAGCCCCGGTCATTATCCGTACCCGCGGACACCGTCTGGAAGGGGTATGGCATTCGGGATCACCAATGTCTGTGATATTGGGCTCTTTAAGAGGATTGCATGTCTGTGTGCCTCGTAATATGACACAAGCTGCTGGAATGTATAATACACTTTTCCGCTCAGATGAACCAGCTATTGTTGTTGAATGTCTGAATGGATATCGCCTCAAAGAGCGTTTGCCGGAGAATGTTGGTGAATTTACAGTGCCAATAGGTTATGCTGAGCGCATTAAAGAAGGACAGGATATTACAGTTGTTTCCTATGGCTCAACTTTGCGTGTTGTCGAAGAAGCTGCTGTAGAATTGGAACGTTTGGGGATATTTATTGAGATTATCGATGCCCAGACCTTGTTGCCGTTTGACAAAGGACAATTATGTGCTGAATCTCTGAAAAAAACAAATAAGTTATTGGTTGTGGATGAGGATGTACCAGGAGGTGCTGCCGCATTTATACTGCAGGAAATACTCGAAAATCAAAATGGTTATTATTTACTTGATAGCCAGCCTCGAACATTGACTGCAAAAGCACATCGCCCTCCCTATGGTTCGGATGGTGACTATTTCTCGAAACCATCTTCGGATGATGTTGTGGAAACTGTGTATGCGATCATGCATGAGGGTAATCCAGAAAAATATCCATCTATGTTTGAATAAATGGATATTTCTTTAGATTTGTTATTTTAATTATGCTATTCAAAGAGCTTCTTGCGGGACGCTCCTTGAATAGCATTCTTTTTAGGGGAAACGCTATTTTGTGTTTTAAGTCCTTGGACTAACTGAAAATACTTGCGGCGCCGATCATGGCTGCCTTCTCACCCAATATCGCTGTATGGATGGTGAATCTATTGAATTCTTCCCGATCTGCAATAAAGATAGGAAGTGCTTTCGCAATATTACCACCAATAATAAAGATGTTAGTCTGATATTTTTCTTCAAAAAACTGCATAAAATCAAATAAATGTGTTGCGTATTCATCTTTGATTGTAGCGAATGCAGCCGTTTCTCTATGATTGTCCAAGATTTCCTTTAAACCAGTGACATCTTTCCCAGTGATTTCTTTGAATCGTTTGACAAACCATCTTGTCACAAGATATTCTTCAAAGATACTTTCTTGATAAGGTGTATTCCAAAGGTCTGCATCGAAGGCCTTCTCGCCTTTATTCCATACCGCAGATCCTAAGCCTGTGCCCAATGTAATCCCGAGTATTCTCGGATTGGTCTGAAGGTTCTGTACAAATATTTCCCCCTGTAGGAAAGCCGCTGCATCATTGATAAAGTGAATGGCGGTAGGAGGTAAACCCAACTCAGCGGATAAAAGGCTTTTAATGTCTTGATCGTACAAGTTGTCGTACTTGCTTTGTCCTAACATTTTAGAGATACCATTTTCATAGTCAAAAGGCCCCGGCATTGCTATGCCAATGAATTGAATAGCAGTGGGTGAGGTGGTAATACTATCCTGTATTGTGGAAGCCCAGGTGTGTAAAATCGTTTTAGCATCTCCTTGAGAAAAAACGTGGTTTCTGACCACGTTCTCTAAATGTATATTCCATTGTTTGGTATCAATGATACAGGCAGAAATATGAGTGCCTCCAATATCAACACCTACGACATAATTATCTTGCAGCATGTTTGTAACTTTGATGTTTAAGTAGATGATCCGCAATCACAAGTGCCGCCATGGCTTCTACAATAATTACCGCTCTCGAAACAACACAAGGATCATGTCTTCCCTTACCACTTGCGATGGCCGGGTTGCCATGGATATCTACTGTTTCTTGATCTCTCATGATGGTGGCAACAGGTTTAAATGCTACTTTAAAAGTAATATCCATACCGTTTGATATGCCGCCCTGTATTCCCCCTGAGAAATTGGTATGTGTATGCACTTGACTTAAATCATGGTCATCTGCTACAAATATATCATTATGTTCGGAACCTCGCAACTCTGAACCTGCAAAACCTGATCCATATTCAAATCCGTGTACGGCATTAATGCTCATCATCGCTTTTGCGAGGTCAGCATGAAGTTTGTCAAATACGGGTTCTCCAAGTCCAACGGGAACATGTCTTACCACCGCCGAAATGCGTCCACCTACTGTATCACCCGCTTTTCTTACTGAATCTATAAATTCGACCATTTCATTGGCTGTGGCCGGATCAGCACAGCGTGCGATATTGGATTCCCGTAGCTCAAGCAGGGCTTTAAGATCTTTGGTGTCCAAATTGGGCGCTTCGATCTTACCCACACCCGAGACATGCGCGAAGATTTCGATGCCAAATTGTTGTAAAAAGCTCTTTGCAACAGCACCTGCAGCAACGCGGGCGGCTGTTTCGCGGGCTGAGGAACGGCCACCGCCACGGTAGTCTCGGATACCATATTTCATCTGATAGGTGAAGTCCGCGTGGGAAGGCCTGAAGATATCTTTAATGTGGGTATAGTCCTTAGAACGTTGATCTTCATTTGGTATAACAATGGCAATCGGAGTTCCGGTCGACTTCCCTTCGAATACGCCTGATAGTATCTGAGCGGTATCACTTTCTTTTCGTTGTGTGGTAATTCTGGACTGTCCCGGTTTCCGTTTATCTAGTTCAGACTGTATAAACTCTTCGTCTATCGTTATATTTGAGGGGCAACCATCAATAATTACACCGATCGCTTTTCCGTGTGATTCGCCAAAAGTGCTGATTCTGAATAAATCGCCAAATGAGTTTCCTGCCATAAGAATTAAATTTCAATAAACTTAGATAAATTTGCCTTTAAATGCAATGAAAACGCTACTGTAAAACCCAACTTTATCAATTTTGATTATTTTTAATCATGTCTGGGTCTGTGTGCGGGTAGTACTTCTTTCGTTGCCATTAAAGCTATTAATAGCGTGTATATAGGTTGTAAAAACCGGGAGCATACATCTCCCGGTTTTTTAAATATTAGTCAATGATAAAAGATTGGGCCTGCAGATGTTTCCAGAAATCAGGATACGATTTTTCTACAACCATTGGCTCCGCAATCTTGATCTGGTCAAAAACCAATGCAAGGGGCGCAAACGCCATTGCCATACGGTGGTCCTCATAGGTATCAAAAGTCACGTCTTTTGGCTGGAATACATGTGCTGTTTTAAGATGATAGGTTTCGTTATCTGCTATCAATTCAGCGCCAAATTTTGCTATCTCAGTCTGTAAAGCGGCAATTCGGTCAGTTTCTTTGATCTTTAATGTTTCAAGACCTGTAAATGAAACGTCACGACCTAAAGCTGCAGCGACAACGACGACAGTCTGCGCGAGATCGGGGCATTCTTTGAAATCAAATAACGTTTTTTTCGAATCTATTGCTGTTTTATGAAGATGCAAGCCATCGGATTCAAAACTGGATAGCACGCCAAAATGGGTCATGATATCGACAATTGCAATATCTCCTTGAAGACTGTCTTTTTTAAGCCCAGGTAAGACGATAGATGCTCCGTCTTCTGCCAGCGCTACAATAGCGTACCAGTAAGAAGCTGCGCTCCAATCTGGCTCCACATAAATCGTGCTTTTTGAAAAAGTCTGTGGGGCAATATGTATTTCATTCGCTGTCCACTCATGCTGTATGCCGACGCTTTTTAGCATATCGAGGGTCATGGATACATAGGGTCTGGAAGTCAGTTCACCCTCGATTTCCAATGTAAGCCCTTTTTTCAATGCGGGAGCAATTAATAGCAGCGCCGAGATGTATTGACTACTGATGTTGCCTTTTATCCGGACACGGCCCTTTCCTTGAAATATGCCGCCCTCTATTTTTAGGGGCGGATAGCCGGCCTTTTTTTCATAATGAATGTCAGCGCCGATCTCCTTCATGGCATCAACCAATATACCAATTGGCCGTTGTTGCATGCGTTCGGTCCCAGTAAGGATAAAGTTTCCTTGAACAAGGTTTAGGTAGGCCGTTAAAAAGCGCATTGCCGTACCTGCCGGACCGATGTCAATCGTGTTGTAGCCGGGTTGAGGATCTGATGCGATCTGTAATACACGGTTTAACGTCACCGTATCGGCAGCCTCGGAAAGATTCGCTATATCAACCTGTCCCTTGCTCAACGAGTGAATAATAAGAGCACGGTTGCTCTCGGATTTTGATCCTGTCAGTTGAACCGTGCCTTTTATTTTTTTTGATGGGTGCGTCAGCTTGATGACTTGTTGATTCATTATGCTTCTGCTGTAGGTTGTTCCTGTGAATTCATTACCGCGTTTTGTTTACGGATAGATTCGTTGTGAATTAATTCTAGGAATTTTGTTGCAAATTCATTGCCTAAAGAAAGTGCTTCAGCAAGTTTTGTGCGTTTTTGAACAATCTCATCCCAACGGTTTACCTGTAAGATCGTCACATTGTTATCGCGTTTGTATTCACCGATTTTCTCTGCAATTTTCATACGCTCGCCAATTTTTTGGATAATTAAATCGTCCAATTTATCAATGTTGCTACGCAATTCCGCTAATTTGTCCTCGAATGAAGGGTTGTCAGAATCAGCCTTACGTAATGTTAAATGATTGATCAACTCTGCTAGGGCTGCTGGCGTAACTTGTTGTTTGGCATCAGTCCATGCAACAGAAGGATCAATATGTGATTCGATGATCAAACCTTGCATATCCATATCCATTGCTTTTTGTGCGATGTACGGTAGCAATTCGCGGTTACCACAAATGTGGCTAGGGTCATTGATGATCGGCAAATTAGGGCAAGCAGTTTTTAACTGGATGGCTAGATCCCACATCGGCTCATTGCGGAATGCTGTTTTCTCGTAAGAAGAGAATCCGCGGTGGATAGCACCTAATTTTTTGATACCTGCACGGTTGATACGCTCCAAAGCACCGATCCACAACGATAAATCTGGGTTAACAGGGTTTTTTACGAAAACTGGTACATCTACTCCCTGTAGCGCATCAGCAATTTCTTGCACCGTGAATGGATTTGCAGTTGAACGTGCACCTACCCAAAGTACATCAACACCAGCTGCTAAAGCTTCTTCGACGTGTTTTGCTGTCGCAACCTCTGTAGCTGTCAATAAACCTGTCTCTTCTTTTGCTCTCTTCAACCACTCCAAACCAATGGAACCGATACCTTCAAATTCGCCTGGACGAGTACGTGGTTTCCAGATTCCTGCACGTAAGATATTTACTTTTCCAGTATTCGCTAATAGATGTGCTGTAGATACCAATTGCTCTTCTGTCTCTGCACTACAAGGGCCTGCGATAATTAAAGGTTTGTCTCCAGTATCCAACCATGATTTCAAAGGAGTGATTTCTAATGTATTTTTCATCGGAATAAATTTTTAAAGGTATTTGAGTCTGTTAAGCTGTTATGCTTGTTTTGTAAGTTTTTATCGCTTCAACAGATTCAGGGTAAGTTGATTATAATATAATTATTAATTTGTTGATTATAGTTTCTCGTTTTTGATGTATTCGCCCATAATATTGAAATTGATACTATGTTTGAGTACTTTTCGGATCGCAGCTTCATAGTCTGATTGTTTTTTCCATTCAACATCAACGAAAAAGTCATATTCGTTGCGTTTTCCGATAACAGGCATAGACTGAATCTTGCTCAGGTTGATATTTTGCTCAGCAAAACACTGTAAGATTGTCGCTAAGGAACCAACTGTATTTCCCGTTTGGAAAGATAGGGATGCTTTATTGGCATTTTTGTGTTCAACCACCTCATTCGAAAGAACCAGAAAACGTGTAGCATTCTTTTTATTGGTTTCGATTCTTTTCTCTAGAATCTCAAGCCCATAAATTTCAGCGGCTAAAGTACCAGCAATAGCAGCTGTATCAGTCAATTTCCGTTCAGCAATCATCTTTGCTGTGGCCGCTGTGTCTGACCCTTCGGTAATACGTACACCCTCCAGCTCCGAAAGAAATTCTTCGCATTGACGGATCGCGATCGGATGTGATTCGATATGTTTGATGTCTTTCAATTTGACGCCCGGCAATACCATCAGATTCTGCTGAATGTTGAGATAGACTTCTCCTGTGATATGAAATTTATAATCCCGAAGCAAATTATAGTTTGGTAGCAGGCTACCTGCAATCGAATTTTCAATCGCCATAACAATGTAATCTACTTTTCTTTGCTTCAGCAATTCACAGGTTTTTTTGAATGAATCACATTCAACAATTTCGACTTCGCGTCCAAAATATTTAAATGCTGCTTCCTCGTGGAATGAAGCTTTTGCTCCTTGTATCGCAATTTTTAAACTCATTTTTTTGTTGCTATTTTGCCCTTAAACAAGAAAGAGTCCCGATGATCTAAACCGGGACTCTTTCTTGTTATATTTTAATGTATACACAATCTAATCCCGGCTCTTATTTTTAAAATAAAAGAAGTTAAAATAGAAATATGTATATGATCTGTTCATCCTTGTGTTGTTTGACATTTCAAATGTACGAATGTTTTTGAAATATCAAAGAAAAAATAATTTTTTTCATAAAAAATGCATCATTTATATATGTGTTTTTGGTTGATTTTTATTGCTTTTTTTATATTGAAAATAAGTGTTTTTTATAGCCTTTTTGAGATTATTTAAATTTGTAATTTTCTTTTATATAGTGTTTTATGGTTTTGTTTTCTTTTTTATATCCGTTTTTTTTAATGGTTTTTTAACATAAAAAATATATTAAAAATGTCTCTATTTTTTAAGTGTTTTTTTATTAAAAATAGTTGTTTTTTTTGTTGAAATATGCTGTGTTTTATTCGTTTTTTGCTGAAAAAGTATTTTATTACCTTTGCCCAAATGTAATTTTTATGCTAAAGCGATTTAATTTTTTAGTGAGTGCCACTATCATCTGTCTCTTGTTTTTAGGTTTTTCTTATAAAGGGGAGGAGCGGTATGTGAAGGTGCGAAGGGTAATTGATGGCGATACCTTTGTGATTGAAAATGGTAGTAAAAAAGGCGAACGGGTACGATTGATTGGGATTGATGCTCCCGAAACAAGGAGAACAGCACGAAAGGAAATTGGTTACTATGGCGTGGAGGCAAAAGAATATCTAAAAACTATGTTGACCGGAAAGAATGTGAAGCTGGTATTTGATGTTGGTAAAAAGGATCGTTATGGAAGACTTCTAGCTTATGTGTATCTTAGGGAGAAATTTGTTAACGCGGAGTTGGTAGCGCAGGGCTATGCTGTGACTTACACCTTGACGCCGAATGTTCAGTATGCTGATTTTTTTGTAAAATTAGAACGACAGGCACGTCAGGCTAAGCGTGGGCTTTGGAAATAATTTAGTAACAGAATAATGATTTTTGTCCTCATAAGTGTTATCTGCAGCGTCACTGTAGCCGTATTACTAAAATTGGCAAAACAGTATGGCGTAGAAACAAAACAAGTAATCGTCTGGAATTATCCTATGGCAGTTGCTTTGACCTACTTTATATTACGACCCGAAATAAAAGAAATTAGCTGGGATGTCTTACCATTCCCGTTGTATGCAACACTGGCTGTACTATTACCGGGGATGTTTGTATTTATTGCGCTATCTATCCGTTATAGTGGTTTGGTAAAAACGGAGGTGGCGCAGCGACTATCTTTATTTATTCCCTTACTGGCAGCGTTTTTTTTATTCCACGAAAAGCTACAGGGAAATAAACTGTTTGGGATAGGGATAGGTCTATTGGCGATAATATGTTCCATCGGTTGGCGAAAATCTCTCCCTACAGTAACCCTGTCAAATACTGGATATAAAAATAGTCTCTACCCATTGCTTGTTTTTATTGGTATGGGGATTATTGATATCCTTTTTAAACAGGTGGCATTGCATGTGACGATACCTTATGTCAGTTCGATGTTTATTATCTTTGTCATGGCCATGCTGATCGCATTTGGTTTATTAGGCTATTTTATCTTTGTTGAAAAACAGAGCTTTTCAGGTAAAGCTGTCGTCTATGGCCTGATTTTAGGCGCTTTAAATTTTTGTAATATATTATTTTATATGAAAGCACATCGGGCATTACCCGAGAATCCTTCCATTGTATTTACTGGAATGAATATTGGTGTTATCTCGTTGGGTGCTTTGGTGGGTGTGTTATTTTTTAAAGAAAGACTCTCATGGTTGAATTACCTGGGGATAGTTCTTTCCATTATTTCAGTTTTAATTATCGCATATTAGTGAGTTTATTTGAAGATACTTATCGAACGATCGATGCAAACTATGAAGGAATTTTTAGAGATAAAGGAAGCAAATTTATTGCCTATGCATTTCCTTTTAAATCTGAGGAGAAATTAAAAGATCTGCTACAGGAGGTGAAATCCCTACATCCAAAAGCAAGACACCACTGCTGGGCTTATCGGCTGACTCCGGATCGTAATGTATTTCGCGTAAACGATGACGGTGAGCCCTCTGGTACCGCCGGGCGTCCTATTTTAAATGCTTTGCTCTCGGCGGATATTACCAATATAATCGTTGTTGTCGTCCGTTATTTCGGAGGAACACTGTTGGGCGTACCAGGCTTGATTAATGCTTATAAATCGGCAACACAGGATGCCTTGGATCAAGCTCAGATAATCGAACGAACAGTGAATGATAGCTATGGGCTGACCTTTGATTATCTAAATATGAATGATGTTATGCGTATTATTAAGGAAGAAGGACTGGAAATCGAAAAGCAGGAATTTGACAATAATTGCTATCTGGAATTTGAGGTACGGAAAATGCAGGTAAACCGTGTCGTGGAACGTTTTTCGAAAATTGAAGGTTGTCAATTGAATTATTTAAGAACGATATGATAAACAATTCAGAACTCATTTTAAATTCAGATGGAAGTATTTACCATTTGAATTTAATGCCAGAAGATTTAGCCCATACGATCATTACAGTAGGAGATCCAGACCGTGTGACCAAGGTATCGAAATATTTTGATCGTATCGAACTCAAAAAGGGAAAGCGTGAGTTTATCACCCATACAGGATATATTGGGACTAAACGGCTGAGCGTGATCTCTACAGGGATAGGTACAGACAATATTGATATAGTATTGAATGAATTGGATGCGTTGGTGAATATCGATTTTCAACATAAGGAAGTAAAAAGCGAGTTGACCTCTTTGGATATCGTGCGTATCGGTACTTCTGGTGCTGTACAGACGGATATTGAAATGGGAAGTATATTGGCTTCGGAATATGGGGTTGGCTTTGATGCATTGATGCAATTCTACCAAAAACCTTACGATGAGATTGAATTGAATATCCAGCAGGCTTTAATTCGGTATTTTCCACAGTTAAGTTTAAAACCTTATGTAGCAGGGGCTGGAGAGCGTCTATTAGACCGAATTGCTTTTGATCTACCCAAGGGGATGACATTGACAGCACCGGGATTCTATGCGCCACAAGGACGTTGTCTGCGGTCAGATAATACGATTCCAGATCTGATTCCTTTGGTAAATTCATTTAAGCATAACAATTTCCGTTTGACCAATCTGGAAATGGAAACCGCGGGTATCTATGCTTTGGCGAAAATGTTTGGTCATCAGGCCCTATCCATAAATGCCATTTTAGCAAGTCGGGTAGCGGGAGAATTTTCGCCGAATCCTGAAGCAGTCGTGGGAAAAGCCATTCAACTGGTATTGGAAAGAATTTAGAGAAATCTCTCCAAGTACCACGTATGCGTTAAACAACTCCTTTCCTGTTGGAGTCAAATTTGAGCATGATAAAGAGTAGTATTGTGAAGCTCCAGAGTGAAGACCCTCCATAGCTGACAAATGGCAATGGAATCCCAATGACAGGGATAATTCCTATGGTCATTCCGATATTGATAAACAAGTGAAAAAATAGGATAGAGGCCACGCCGTAGGCATAGATTCGGGCGAAAGCCGAACGCTGTCGTTCTGCAATATGGATGATACGCAAGAGCAGCGTGAGATAGATGGCAATTAATGTTACTGAACCTACAAAGCCCCATTCTTCTCCCACAGTACAGAAGATAAAGTCAGTACTTTGTTCGGGAACAAAGTTATATTTGGTTTGTGTTCCCTGCAAATAGCCTTTCCCCCAGAATTGGCCCGATCCAATAGCAATTTTGGACTGGTTCAAATTATAACCCTTTCCTTTGAGGTCTTCTGTTTTGCCCAAAATGATGTCGATTCGGTCACGCTGATGCGGTTGTAATACGTGGTCGTAAACCAGATCCACACATAATATAAATGCGGTGCAGGCTGCAAAAAGGATACTTAGATTAATAATATATTTTCTCTTCTTTCGGAAGCTCCACATAAAAAATCCGATAATAGCCGCCAAGACTAAAATAAGAATCCATGGATTGAATAACAGAGCTAAAACAAAAAGTAAGATACATAGGCCTCCAAAAATCAGTAATTCATTGTTTACATAGCCTTCGCGGTAAAAGACAAAAATTAGCGAAAAGAAAGCAAGTGCAGAACCGGTGTCGGGCTGCAGCATAACCAGGAATACAGGAAATAGTACAATACCTGCACCCATAGCCAGTGTTTGCATAGTTGGGGCTTTATTACTCTGCGCACTTAGAAAGTTGGCCAGTAACAGACAGGTGGATAGCTTGGCAAACTCGGAGGGTTGTAACCTGAAAAATCCCAAATCAATCCAGGCCTGATTCCCGCCGACATTTCGCCCGACAACCAAAACAATGACAAGGAGTATGGCTGTTATACCATAAAATATGGGTGAGGCCGAACTGAAAAATTTGGCATCGATAATCAAGATGGATATGCCGAGGATAATCGCTGAGATCAGGTAGAGTGACTGCTTTCCATAGTTGGTGCCTAAAGTGAAAAAACCAGGCATTTCCGGATTAAATACAGCCGCACGGATATTGAACAGACCGATCAGACAAAGTGAGAGCCAGAGTATGATTGTTAACCAATCTATTTTTCCAAAGAAACTATTTTTTTGATTATTCATATCTTCTTTTTACCTCACTATGGTGAACAATTGTTTCTTTTGGTTTTACCAATGCCGCTAATTGTCGTTTTGATTTAACAGTATCTGTTTTTGATTTGATCGAATCCGCTTTCTTGACATCTTTACTTTTGGGATCTATTACTTTCTTTGGTGCAGGAAGAAAGTTTGCTTTATAGATCCGATCCTGAATATATTTTGCTGTCGTAATGGTATCCTTCAGGTATTTTTCCACCATCATACTAGCGATCGGACCAGCCCAAGTTCCACCATAACCAGCATTTTCAACAAATACTGCAATGGCAATTTTCGGATTTTCCCGTGGAGCAAATGCAAAAAATACCGCGTGATTTTCTCCATGTGGATTTTGTGCCGTCCCTGTTTTTCCACACATTTCAATACCTGGGATACGATTAGACCAAGCTGTTCCTTCAGGTGTGTTGACAGCGTCGCTCATCCCCTGGATGACTACAGGATAATATTTTTCATCTACCCCAGCGCTGATCTTTTCTGTAAATTCCTTTTTAGCGATTTTTTGCGCACCTATACCCTTGATGAGATGTGGTCTATAGTAAAAACCTTTGTTGGCTACAATAGCCATGATATTGGCCATTTGTAACGGTGTTATACCCATCTCTCCCTGACCAATGGATAAGGATATATTGAAACTTGAACGCCATTTGTCATTGCCATATCGTTTTGTATAAAACTCCGATGTGGGCAATAATCCCGGTTTTTCCCCTGGTAGATCTATTCCCAATTTGTGGCCGATTCCAAACTGTGTGGTTGCATTGCGCCATAGGTCGTAGGCTTTTGGACCTGAGAGGCCCCGTCCATCGATCATTTTGGCGTAGGTAAAACCATAATAGGTATTACAGGATACTGCTACAGAACGCTGTAAAGTGGTCGAACCGTGGTAGTGGGTACATCCCATCCAGCCGCGTCCGCCACCATAGCTATAACCATGGGGACAGAAAAATACGGTGTTTCGGTCAATAACGCCAGCTTGCTGTGCTGTCAGGGCTGAAACAACCTTAAAAACGGATCCTGGAGGATACGAGGCTTGAATAGGACGGTTAAAAAGGGGCTTGGTTTCGTCATTCAATAATTTCATATAATTATTGCCAACTTGTCGACCTACCATCAGATTGGGGTTATAACTCGGGCTACTTATATAGGCCAAAATTTCCCCCGTTGCAGGTTCAATGGCAACAATAGAGCCGAGCTTATTTTTCATTAAACTTTCACCTAATATTTGGAGATCCTTATCTAAGGAAGAAACTAATCCTTCACCGGCAACGGCCAAGGTATCATATTTCCCCTCCATAAATATTCCCTTGGGACGATTCAGCGCATCCACCATCAAATTGTTAACTCCTCTTTTACCGCGGATCAGATCTTCGTAGGAACGTTCAACACCACTTCTTCCAATATAGTCACCACTTCGGTAAAACCCATTGGATCGTTCAATATCTTTATCGTTTACCTCGCTAACATAACCCAAAAATTGAGCTGCAATACTATCAGGATAGCTTCTAATGGTTCTCTTCTGTACATAGAATCCACGAAACTGATATTGATATTCTTGATATTGTGCCCAAGTCCGGACGGATAGTTGTTTTTCAAAAATTGATGCCCTGTATGGGGAATGGGCACGAGCCTTATCCATCCGTTTAATAAAGCCTTCTTTGTCAATATCAATTAATTTACAAAACAAAGCAGTGTCAATCTCCTTGACCTCGCGAGGCGTAACCATCAGGTCGTATACAGGTTCATTTTGTACCAATACTTTTCCTTTGCGGTCTAAAATAACACCCCTTGCAGGGTAAACGATGACCTTCCGCATGACATTGCTGTTGGCTGAATGTATATAGGAATCGTCGATGATCTGTAAATAAAATAGGCGGGCAACCAAAGTCAGCGCGATGGCAACAAAGATTCCGGAAACGACGTACTTGCGAGCAAAAAAACTATTCATAGAAATAAATTTCTATTCACCGATCTACTACAATCGATCTTTCTTTTTGTAGAATAATATGCTAAATAACAGCATAATAATTACCGTAAATATACAACTTAAAACAATACTGAGCAGTGTGTATTGAATATGTTGGAAAGAGAAAGATTCCAGTAGATACAGGAATGTATGATGAATCAATGTACCAAAAAAGATATAAGAGAAAAACCATCTTACATTCATCAACCCCAACATTGGTGTAAGAAATGAGTCCCGTTCCTCTACTTCAAGAGTGATCTTCATAAAGAAAATTCGGAATGCAGCCAAAGCCACGCATGCGGCGGTGTTGACCCCCAATGTATCGTAAAAGGAATCAACTGTCAAGCCTGTTAGAAAAGCAATCAGGTAAACCAGAAAATTGGGTGCTCCGGTCGGCAGCAAAAAGATAAATAAAATATAAGGAAACGCTGCAACCAGGTTATAATAGCCAATATTTTGGAACAAAAATACCTGCATTCCAATCAAGACTATAAATCGAATAAAATTAAATATTAAAATCCTAGCCATTGTCTTTAGTCGATTCCTCCAATGTTTTTAATTCATTATTTAATAAATCCTTTACTACATATACATGTTGTAGATTAGAGAAATTGGTGCTTAAAAGAATGCGTAGATCCAGGAATGCGTCTCCAGACGAAATACCCGTTTGAATAACTGTTCCCACAAAAATACCTTTTGGAAAATGCCCCGAATACCCTGAAGTATAGACTTTGTCGCCTTTGTTTACTTTGATATGATTTGGAATCTCCTTAACCGTAGCTGCGCGATAATCGATGTTGTTACCCCATACTAAGGAACCAAAGATCTCACTGCGGCCCAAGGTGACCGATATACGGGTATCAGGGTGTAATAATGATTGCACAGTGGAAAAATTAGGCGAAACATTTAATACAATACCAACGACTCCGTTTGGAGCAATGACACCCATGCCTTTTTCAATACCATCTTTACTACCTCTATCCAACGTGATTGTATTCGCTTTTTGATGGATACTGTTGTTGATTACATTTGCAATAATAAATTGGTAACGCCCAAATTCACTGCTATCCATGACAGGTACTGGTCCGATCTTAATACTATCCGTTGATTTATAGGCCTGAAGGTCTTTCCGTAACTGCGCATTTTCTTTAGCTAAAGCATCATTTGTCTCACCTAGATGTAAGTAGCTTTTCCACGAGTTTACCTTTGCATAAAGGTTACCAATTACACTATTGGACGAATTTAACACAGAGTTGCGTTGAAACGAATTGTTGGTGATAATCAAAAATAATGAGAATCCAAAAAATAGGATAAACCAAAAGAATGCATTATATCGTCTCAGGAATAACCAAAGGTTTCTCATTTTTTATCGTGGGTATTTAATAAGCAAGCGATATAATAATTTTGCATATTATATCGCTCTTTAATAAAATCTTGTTAATTATCGAACGCTAATTATTGCATCAAGAATTTGAATCGACCAATATTTTTAAGCGCAATACCAGTACCTCTTACAACAGCACGAAGAGGATCTTCGGCAATGTGTACAGGAAGTTTTGTTTTCGCTTGAATACGACGGTCTAAACCACGTAATAATGCACCACCACCAGTTAGATAGATACCAGTTTGATAGATATCGGCAGACAACTCGGGTGGAGTAATTTCAAGCGCTTTTAAGATGGCCTCTTCAATTTTTGAAATTGATTTATCTAAACAATGGGCAATTTCTGTGTAAGAAACGGTAATCTGTTTAGGGACACCAGTCATGAGGTCACGACCTTGAACTGCAAAATCTGCAGGCGGTTCCTGTAATTCAGGAAGTGCCGCACCAACTTCAATTTTAATCTTTTCCGCAGTACGCTCACCGATCATGATATTATGTTGTCTACGGATGTATTGAACAATATCAGAATCAAAGTTGTCACCTGCTACACGGATAGACTGATCACATACGATACCAGATAATGCGATGACCGCAATTTCTGTCGTACCCCCACCAATATCTATAATCATGTTACCCATTGGTTCTTCCACATCGATACCGATACCTACGGCAGCTGCCATTGGTTCGTGGATCAGATAAACTTCTTTGGCACCTGCAATTTCTGCAGAATCGCGTACAGCTCTCTTCTCTACCTCGGTGATACCTGATGGAATACAGACTACCATTCGCAAGGATGGAAAAAACCAACTCTTACCATTGTTGACCAATTTTACCATCCCTCTAATCAGATGTTCAGCGGCTGTAAAATCAGCAATTACTCCATCACGTAAAGGTCGTACCGTTTTTATATTGTCGTGTGTTTTACCTTCCATTTGCATGGCCTGTCGACCGATGGCAATCACTTTGTTTGTGGTGCGGTCAAATGCAACAATAGAAGGCTCATCCACTACTACTTTGTCATTATGAATTATCAGGGTGTTCGCAGTACCCAAGTCGATCGCAACTTCTTGCGTAAACCAATTAAATAAGCCCATTTGCTAATCCTTAAGCTATTTTAAAATAATATGCAAACCTACACAAAAAAAATTAATCTTTTTGAGGTTCTACATCAAAAAAAACTATATTCTGCAAGTAAATTCTATCTGGAAAAAACTGTCTTTAAATTTAACGAATATAATCTACAATTGTTACGTTTAACAGGAACTTATTTTTTATTGGAAGCAATAGTAAGCAGAAATTAAAAATGTGTTTTTGAATTCTTTGCAATCCGTATGAGTACTGAAATCCTCAGGATAGTAGCTTTGACAACTATATGGGGTGTGGCTGCCAAATTTTAATATCAGATATTTTTTTTGGTCAACTTTCGATCGTTTTTAGTGGCGGTGGGAAAAAAAAGAATGCTATTATTTTCATTGAATAATAGCATTCTTTTTTTGAGGAAAAAGCAGTGTTACCCTGTCTTTTACAATTCTTTACTTATCGGCTTTTATTGTATCGTTTTCGCTTGTTCTTCTGGCGTAGGTTCATCATACTTATGGAAGATTAAGCGGACGCCGCTGTTTTTCGTGAAGAACTTCACGGTCCAGTTTACAAATGTGATCAACTTATTTCTAAAACCATAAATGGACATCAAGTGGACAAACATCCATGTCATCCATCCGAAGAAACCACTAAAGTGAATTTTGCCCATGTCAACGACAGCTTTGTTGCGCCCTACTGTAGCCATTGAACCCTTGTCAAAATAGCTGAATTTTTCGGTAGGTTGATTAGACATCGTCTGAAGGATGTGTTTAGCTACATATCCACCCTGTTGTTGTGCTACTGGAGCTACACCCGGTAAACCACGAGGTAGATCATCTGTAATAAATGCAGATACGTCACCAATGGCATAGACACCCTGCATGTCAATGACACGACATTGATCGTCTGTCTGTATACGGTTACCACGTTGGATAACTTCTTTTTTGAATCCATCCGGATATTGACCAGCAACGCCCGCACCCCAGATTACTGTTTTTGTTTCGATGCTTCTGCCATCTGCGAAGGTAATGGAGTTACCATCGTATCCGGTTACCTGTACATTCAATAGTACTTCAACACCTAAGTCCTTTAAATATTTCTCGGAATTTTTTGAGGCTTTCTCCGATAGATTAGCCAACACTTTTGGTAGGCCTTCCACCAGGTAAACAGACATCTCTGATTTCTTTAATTCAGGATAGTCTTTTTCCAGTACATTATTCTTGATTTCTGCAATAGCTCCAGAAAGCTCTACCCCAGTAGGACCACCACCAACAATCACAAAGTTCAAATTGGGCTTACGATCTTCAGGGTTAGGGATCATTACTGCTTCTTCAAGATTTTGAAGAACGTAACTGCGTATATTAAGTGCCTCCTGGATGTTTTTCATTGGCAAGGCATATTTTGTAATCTGCTGATTGCCGAAAAAATTTGTCGTTGCACCTGTGGCAACAACCAAATAATCATAGTCAAAATCTCCAATATCGGTTTTAACAATTTTAGCCTCGTTATCGATGCTTTTTACGTCGGCAAGTCTAAAATGGAAGTTCTCCTGATTTTTGAACATTTTACGGACAGGGAAGGAAATTGAGTCCGCCGAAAGCGTACCAGTAGCAACTTGGTACATTAATGGTTGAAAGGTATGAAAGTTGTTTCTATCTAATAACAGAACTTCAACTTCCTTATTTTTAAGCTTTTTAGCAACTTCAATTCCTCCAAATCCAGCACCAATAATGATTACTCTTGGGAATTTTCTATTTGAACTATTGCTTGGCATATTTTTAATAGTTTGTTGTAAAAATTCGTACAATCGAATTAAGCTGCAAATATCTTAAATTTTGAACCAAAAAACTAAAAAATATTTATTTATTATGGCAATACGTTGTGAAATTTATCGTTACAAGGTCAATTCTTTTAATAAAATATTTTGTAGTGTTTTGGTTTTAAGTATTTTATGTTTCAGAAAGACGCTAAAAAAAACTTGCATAGATAACAAAGTCATTGTGTATTTTATACACAATGACTTTGTTATTGCAACGAACCTTTCAGCTTGATTTTCATGCCATTGTTATTATTATGAAGATGAAGTTGGCAGGCGAGTCGACTTTGTCCATCTGCATCCGGTAAGGTATCTAACATATCCAATTCCTGGTCGCTAGCGTCTGGAAGATTATCCAGGCCTTCAAGGATTTCAACATGGCATGTCGCACATAGGGCCATACCTCCGCAGGTAGCCAATATATCGTATGCTGAGGCTTTTAAAATTTCCATCAACGAAAGATTGATATCCGTAGGTATCTCGATTGTGTTTTCCGAACCATCGCGATCGACGACAGTTACTTGTATCAAATTGTCTTCCATGGTTAAAAAGTATTGATACCGTTCACGGTTGTATATTTAAATGTTAACTTTTGATCCGGGTAAACAAATTTGAAAGCACTTTGACACATCAGAGCAGCTTCATGGTAACCGCAGAGGATCAACTTTAGTTTGCCTGGATAGGTATTAATATCGCCAATGGCATAGATACGTTCAAAATTGGTCGAATAATCGAAGGTATTGACTTCAATTGCATTTTTATCAATATTTAATCCCCAGTCAGCAATTGGACCCAGCTTGGGTGTCAATCCATAGGGGAATGAAATAATCCGCTTCGACCGCAATCGTTTCCTTGTCTTTATTTACAGTTTCAATTGCTGTAAGCATACCATTTCCGTGTATATTACTTAGATTATGGGACAAAAGTAAATTGATTTTACCCTGTTGGGCCAATTTAAAGACTTTTTCCGCTGAATCGGGGGCGCCTCGAAAAGAATCACTGCGATGAATGAGCGTAACCTGTTGTGCAATATCAGCTAAATGGTAAGTCCAATCGAGCGCTGAATCACCTCCACCAGCAATAACGATCCTTTTGTCCTTATATTTTGCGGGATCTTTTACCATATAATCCACCCCTTTACCTTCAAAGAGATGTAGATTTTGAATCTCAGGTTTTCGGGGTTCGAAACAGCCTAGTCCACCGGCAATGACGATAACTTGTGCGTGCACTTTTGTGTTGTCACTTGTGGCGATGATAAAAGAACCATCATCCTGTTTTTCGATCTTTTCTACACGTTCACCCAGTGTAAAAGTAGGTGCAAAAGGCTTTATCTGTTCGAGTTGATTATCAATAAGCTCCTGAGCTGTGATGCTCGGGTAGCCCGGTATATCATAAATGGGTTTGTGTGGATATATTTCGGATAACTGTCCGCCAACTTGAGGTAAAACATCAATCAAATGACATCTCATTTTTAGAAGTCCAGCTTCAAAAACTGCAAACAATCCTACTGGTCCAGCACCGATGATACAAATATCAGTATTTATCATAGCTATTATACATTTAAATTGTTGTAAATGGTGTTTAATATTCTTGTAAAATCCTCGAAATCTTTTTCCGTTAATTTCTCCCAGGCTTTCATGCGGATCTCTGCAACGATAGGGGATAAGGAAGCCACCTTAAGTTTTCCTTCTTCCGTCAAATGGAGATAGAGGCTCCGGCGGTCTGTCTCGTCAATAACACGCTCAGCCAAATCTTTCTTTAGTAAGATATCCACGATACGGGTCAACGTAGGTTGGTCTTTGCCGCATAGTTTAGCTAATTCTTTCTGCGATAGCTGGTCAGTTTCATATAGTGCCTTTAAGACAGCCCATTGATCCACTGTAATGTCAAATCCCTTTTCTGTAAAGGAAGATTGTGCAAATTGTTTTACCTTCTTGGCCGTTTGATCCAAGATGAAAGAATAACGGTCGAATTTTTCGTTTAGCATACAAATATTTAGTACAACAAATATATCTAAAATTATTTAGTACAACAAGTAATTTGAATGCAATAAAAAAGGGCGTTCAAATTTTTGAACGCCCTCTTATGATATTTTAAAGCTTATTATGGTCTTACAACTTCAGCTTTTTTTGCTGTATTACCTTCAGCTAAGTGCTTTCCTTTACGTAAGTCGTATACAGAAGGCGCTGCCAGGATAATGGAAGAATAAGTACCTACAATAACACCGATTAAGATCGCGAAAGAGAATCCACGGATAACCTCACCACCAAAGATGAACAAGACCGCAAGAACGAAAATGATCGTCAATGAAGTAATGATTGTTCTACTTAATGTAGAGTTGATTGCGTGATTTACAACCTCGCCAAGATCTTCGTTATGTGCATTAGGTTTTGATACGAACTCTCTCAAACGGTCAAATACAACCACGGTGTCATTTACCGAGTATGCGATTACCGTTAAGATGGCCGCCACAAAGTGTTGGTCGATATCCAAAGAGAATGGTACAATACCATCTAATATGGAGAATAAACCTAATAGAATAATTGCATCGTGGATGGTTGCAATAGCTGCACCAACAGAGTATTCCCATTTGCGGAAACGGATTAAGATATAAGCCGCTACGATGATAATGGAGAAGATTGCTGAACTAGTCGCTCTTGACTTGATGTCTGATGCGATACTTGGTCCTACTTTTTGTGAAGACAGGATCTCATGTTTGTTAGAAGCATCTACCTTAGCTAGTCCTTGGTTTAATTTATCCAATACTTCTTTATCGGCAGCATCAGAAGTTTCTTCAATATGATACGTTGTTGTCACACGAAGTTGATTGGATGCACCAAATACTTTTACTTCAGTTGTTTTTTGGAAAATATCATCCAAACTGGTACGAACAGCTTCTGGATCAACTGATTTATCGTAACGAACCGTATAGGTACGTCCACCTTGGAAATCTACACCTAAACTGAAGCCTTTTGTAAAAATTGAAGCTGCGGAAATTAATACTGCTACAACAGAGATTGCATAGAATACTTTACGTTTTTGAACGAATTTGAAGTTTGCATTGTGCAAGGTGTTTGCAGACCAAGGGAAAGATACTTTAATTTTGATATCTTTTTCCAGCATCCATTCAAAAATAACACGTGTTACAAGTATTGCTGTAAACAATGATGTGATAATACCAACCATCAATGTTGTTGCGAAACCTAAAATTGGACCACTACCAAATAAGAATAAGATGATACCGATTAAGAATGTCGTAATCTGTGAATCTAAGATAGATGGTAAAGCGTGTTTATAACCATCAGCAACTGCTTGGCGAATTGATTTTCCTAAGCCCAATTCCTCACGGATACGTTCATAGATCAGTACGTTAGCGTCGACAGCAGTACCCATTGTCAATACGATACCGGCAATACCAGGTAATGTCAGTACGGCATTGAGTGAGGCTAATACCCCCATGATAATGAATACGTTCAACAATACAGCAATGTTAGCCACGATACCTGCAGTGTTGTAGTAAGCAATCATGAAGATCATCACAACGATAATACCGATTACCGCTGAATTGACACCTGCATCAATCGCCGCTTGTCCCAACGTAGGACCGACAACTGCTTCTTCAACGATTTTAGCTGTAGTCGGAAGACGACCAGCTTTCAATACGTTTGCTAAATCTTTTGTATCCTCTACGGTAAACGAACCTGAGATCGATGAGCTTCCGTTTGGAATTTCACCATTAACAGAAGGAGCGGAATAAACTACATTATCTAAGACGATAGCGATAGCATCTCTATTTTGAGCCGCTTTTGCTGTGATTTTCTTCCATTCACGTGCACCTTCATTATTCATTTGCATACCAACAACAGGTTGGTTTTTCTCATCAAAGTTGGCATTTGCGTCAGTGATGACGTCACCAGTCAATACAGCACCATTATCTGCTCCTACTGCTTTGATAGCATATAGAGAAAGTTGCTCTGGTGTTTTTTGCTCTGGTTTTACGGCCCATAAAAGCTTTAAGTTACCCGGAAGGATTGATTTTACTTCTGTGCGTTGCAAATAAGCGTTTACTTTAGCGGTATCTTTCAATGACGCAAAACCGACCATAGCGCCAGGCATAAGTGACATTTGTTGGTTTTCGCCCATGTAAACTGCTGGGCGTAATACTTCAAATAATGGATTTTTCTGACCTAGATTAAGTGCCGCACTATCCTTTTTAGCTTTGCTGTCTTTTTGACCACCGGTTAAGTTGGACAATAAATCGTCTGACTTTTTCGTTGTGTCAGTAACGGCATTATTTGTCGCAGCAGTTGCAGCTTTTAAAGTAGTTGCTAATGTTCTGTCAATATTTTCTAATACAGGATAAACTTCTTGGTTGGTGTAAGTCTCATAGAACTCCAATTTCGCCGAACCTTGAAGTAGGTTACGGACACGGCTTTCGTCTTTTACACCAGGTAACTCAACTAAGATACGATTTGTACCTTGTTGAATCTGGATGTTTGGTGAAGCAACACCGAATTTGTCAATACGTGTACGTAGTACTTTGTAAGAATTTTGAATGGCATTGTCAGCTTCTTTTTGAAGGAATGATTCAACTTTTGAATCAGAATCACCCGGTTTAATTAAAGCAGCGTTGTCTTTTGTAGAAAAGAATGTCGAAAGTGGGGTAGAAGCTCCAATGGATTTGTATTCTTCCATGAATAAAGCTACGACCGTTTTTTGACTGGTTTTGCTTTTTGCTACCGCTTGTTCCAACGCTTTGTTGAATTTCTCATCTTTTGGATTGTTGGCCAGATTACGGATCAACTCATCCAATGAGATCTCCATGGTAACGTTCATACCACCTTTCAAATCCAATCCTAAAGCCAGTTCATTCGCTTTTGCTTCCCTATAGGTGTATTTCGCAAAACCTAAATTGTACACTACTTCACCTGCCATAGAGTCTAGATAGCTCTTTTCTTTTGCCAAATCTCCTTTGGCAAAATTCTCAGCATCTTTCTCCACCTTGCGGGTCACCCAAGTAAATGATAGGGAGTATAGACACGCTAATGACACCACTATCACTAAAAGTTTAATCAGCCCTTTACCTTGCATCGTCTGTTATTAATTGTATTAATTTTAATGTTAAATACTGTTTATGTAATTGATAATTAGTTCTTGTTTAATCACACTTTACCAAGAATGGCAAAGGTATAAAATTTTTGTAGAATGAAAAGCTTTATTTATGCCATTTAGGTCAAAGGCATAAAATTAGAAGAAATGCTGAAAAAAAGAAATATTTAATGGATTTATTTTATAAAAAAAGGCCCTGTTCAAGTTTGAACAGGGCCTTTTTTGTAGTTTTTTAATACTATCTCAATGTATATTTAATACCAAAAGAGAAAGTTGAAGCATCAAAATCACTATTGTGGTTTAATCTCCAGTCTGGTTTCCAGTCTGCGTGAAATCCGATAGGGGCAGCAGGGATTTTAAATTCCAAACCTAATTGTGGTCTCAAACCAACAAGAGTCATGTTGTCGTTTCCAGCATCAACAAAGGTTAATTGAGCACCAACACCTGCATACCATCCTAGTCCATTTACACCGCGGAATGGTCTAGCATATTGATAATCCGCACCTACAGCAACAACGTTGTCATCAAACATCACTTGCGCTTGACCATTATTTGTTCCGCCAAAAGATTGCTTGTATTGCACACCCCAAAGATCACCACCAGTTCCGTCGAAAACAACACCAATAGCGGCACGTTGTGGAGATTGAGCTTTCGCTTCTTGTGCACCAAATGCTAATGCTGCAACAGCAGCTAATGAGAGTAAGGTCTTTTTCATAATTATCTTTACTTTATATTTTCATTAATTAAAATTACTTTTCGTGTAACCAAAAGCAAATAGCTTGCCAAAAAAAAAGATGCAATCCGCTGGGATGATCTTTTGTATTAATTCATATCTATTCTAATTTGTCTAGCGATTGTAATTTGTTTATTTTATTTTTTTATATTGCTTATTTTTCTTAGATTTGCCTGGCAAATAGAAAACCCAATACATATTTGCCATGCAATTAGATCCACAAAAATTCGTAGCAGAAGGTCTCACTTACGATGACGTCTTATTAATTCCAGCTTATTCTGAAATTTTACCACGTGACGTCGATACGAGTACCTCGCTGACAAAAAAAATCAAATTAAATATTCCATTGGTTTCTGCGGCAATGGATACGGTAACTGGTGCTGATTTAGCAATTGCTATAGCACAAGCGGGCGGTATTGGTATGTTACATAAGAACATGACTATTGCAGAGCAAGCTGCTGAAGTACGCAAAGTAAAGCGTTCTGAAAGTGGTATGATCCAAGATCCAGTAACACTATTAGCTAATGCTACTGTTGGTGATGCCTTTAATATTATGAAGGAACATAAGATTGGGGGAATTCCAGTGGTTAATGAAAAAGGCCAATTAGTGGGGATCGTAACCAATCGTGACCTTCGTTTCCAAAAAGATATGACTCGTCCGATCAATGAGCTGATGACGAAAGATAATCTTGTCGTTGCTCCCGAAGGAACGGATTTGGTGAAAGCAGAGGAAATTCTTCAGAACGAAAAAATTGAGAAACTTCCAGTTGTCAACAACGAAGGTATCTTGAAGGGTTTGATTACCTTTAAGGATATCCAAAAATATAAGCATTATCCGAATGCAGCTAAAGATAGCCACGGCCGTTTATTAGTAGGTGCTGCAGTGGGTGTTACTCCAGATACATTAGATAGGGTTGAGGCTTTGGTAAAAGCTGGTGTGGATGTGGTAACCATAGATACTGCACATGGGCATTCTAAAGGTGTTATTGACAAGTTGAAATTGGTGAAATCCAAGTTTCCAGAACTACAGGTGATCGTAGGGAATATTGCAACAGGAGCAGCCGCAACAGCATTGGCTGAAGCTGGGGCAGATGCCGTAAAAGTAGGTATCGGACCTGGCTCGATCTGTACAACCCGTATTATTGCAGGTGTTGGTGTTCCTCAATTGTATGCGGTGTATGAAGTCGCTAAAGCACTTAAAGGAACAGGCGTACCTCTGATTGCTGATGGTGGTATCAAACAAACAGGTGATATCGCAAAAGCTATCGCTGCTGGAGCAAGCACAATTATGGCTGGATCTTTATTTGCCGGAGTGGAAGAAGCTCCAGGAGAGACTATCATGTACGAAGGACGTAAATTTAAATCATACCGTGGTATGGGTTCTATCGAAGCAATGGAAAAAGGTTCTAAAGATCGTTATTTCCAAGATGTGGAAGATGATATCAAAAAGCTAGTTCCTGAAGGTATTGTCGGACGTGTGCCTTATAAAGGTACATTGGCTGAAGTTGTATATCAGTATATCGGTGGATTACGTGCTTCAATGGGTTATTGTGGTGCTGCAACGATCGAAAAACTGCAAGATGCACAATTTGTTCGTATTACAGGTGCTGGATTGAGAGAGTCTCATCCACATAACATCTCTATTACCAAAGAGTCACCAAACTATAATAGCAGAGGTTAAACACAAGTGATACTATAAAAATCCGACGATTTTAAATTGTCGGATTTTTTTGTGCAAAAATATTGGTGTGATTGCCTTAGTGATCAATTGGAAATTTGTACTTTTATACCCTATTCTCAGGTTTTAAAATTTAAGGAGTTAATTTGGATTATTTAGCGGGTTTAAACCCTTCACAACGAGGAGCCGTAGAGCAAACAGAAGGCCCTGTCATGATTGTTGCAGGAGCTGGTTCAGGAAAAACACGGGTGATTACTTATCGTGTCGCGCATTTGATTCAAAAAGGCGTTGATCCATTCAATATCTTGGTGTTGACATTTACGAATAAAGCGGCAAAGGAGATGCGCGCACGTATTGTTTCAGTCGTAGGGAGCGAAGCGAAAAATATTTGGATGGGAACATTCCACTCGGTGTTCGCAAAGATACTTCGCGTAGAAGCTGAACTAATAGGATACCCTAGAAATTTTACCATCTACGATACGGACGATACCAAAAGTCTGCTGCGTGCCATCCTAAAGGAGATGAATCTGGATGACAAATTGTACAACGTCAATCATGTTTATGGCCGGATATCACAAGCCAAGAATAACTTGATATCGCCACAGGAATACAATAAAAATGAAGCTATATTAGCCGAAGATATTTCGAATGGACGTGGTCAATTGGGACAGATTTACATGACCTATGCACAACGCTGTTATCGCGCCGGTGCTATGGATTTTGATGATCTCTTGTTCAAGACAAATGTCCTATTGAATAAGCATCCAGAGGTATTGCACAAATACCAACATCAATTCCGTTACCTGATGGTCGATGAGTATCAGGATACTAACTTTTCTCAATATCTAATTGTAAAACGACTGGCCGCAGTCAATGAAAATATCTGTGTTGTTGGTGATGATGCGCAGTCAATATATGCCTTTCGGGGAGCGAATATCCAGAATATTCTGAATTTTCAGAAAGATTATCCGGACGTGAAGATTTTCAAATTGGAGCAGAATTATAGATCCACCAAAATGATTGTCAATGCGGCAAACTCGGTGATCGCCAATAATCAGAACCAGCTGGAAAAGAATGTTTTTTCGGATAATGAAGAAGGAGAAAAAATAAAAGTTTCACGTGCTTTTTCCGATAATGAAGAAGGGAAGATCGTTGCGGACCAGATCATTGAGGAAAAATCGTTAAAGGGGCTCTATTACAAAGATTTTGCGATTCTTTATCGTACCAATGCCCAATCACGTGCGATGGAGGAAGCACTGCGTAAGATCAATATACCTTATAAGATCTATGGTGGCACATCCTTTTACCAACGTAAGGAAATTAAAGATCTGATCGCTTATTTCCGTCTTACCTTCAATCCTAATGATGAGGAAGCATTGAAACGTGTCATCAATTACCCACGGCGGGGAATCGGAGATACAACCATAGAAAAGATTATGATTGCTGCAGATCAAAATCAATATCGTATTTGGGATGTTGTTGTCAATGCGGCTCATTTCCTGGATGGTCGTAGTGCGACCTCGGTAGGTGGTTTTGCGCAGATGGTACAGAGTTTTCAGGCTTTGGCTAAAAATAGCAACGCATTTGATACCGCCATGCATATTGCACAGCATTGTGGTATCTTGAAAGAACTTTACGAGGATAAGTCGGTAGAAGGGTTGGCACGTTATGAAAATATTCAGGAGCTACTCAATGGTATCAAAGAGTTTTCTGAAAGGGAAGATATTGAAGACCGTGGTCTCGACATCTATATGCAGGATATCGCGTTATTGACCAATGACGACAACGATAAAGACCCAAATGCGGATACAGTTTCTTTGATGACAATACACTCTTCTAAAGGACTAGAATTTCCCGTTGTTTTTATCGTAGGTCTAGAAGAAAACTTGTTCCCGTCTCAGTTATCATTGAATTCCAGGACAGAATTAGAGGAAGAACGAAGACTTTTTTACGTTGCTGTTACGAGAGCTGAAAAAAAATTACTACTTTCGTATGCTACTTCGCGATATCGTTGGGGAACGTTGAATAATTGCGAACCCAGTCGTTTTTTGGATGAATTGAATCCTGCTTGTCTTGCACTGGATTTTAAACCACGACAAACTTCCGCCTCAGCCGGCAGTTTTCAAGGCGAACGAATTGCATGGCAACAAAAGGACAGTGATGATACGTTTTCTAAACCTAAGCCTAAAGCAATGGTTAAAACAACGTCTATACTGCCAAAAGCCCACAAACCTACTGCGGGTTTTGCTCCTTCTGACACATCAAATCTTCAGGTCGGCATGGAAGTTGAACATGAACGCTTTGGATTTGGTAAAGTTGTCAATCTCGAAGGAAACAAAGGAGATATAAAAGCAACTATTTTCTTTAAAGAGTTGGGACAGAAACAATTGTTGCTTAAATTTGCAAAACTTAGAATAATTCAATAATAAAATACCAAAACGAGATCTTAACCGTTTAATTAGGTACTTATATTAGCTATATGAACTTTGACTACAACAGCACTAGGCCAAAATTGATCCTTGCAGAATATGGCCGCAATGTGCAAAATATGGTAGATTACATCTGTAGTTTACCCACAAAGGAAGAAAGAAATAAACATGCCCAGATCGTGATCGACATGATGGGAGTGTTGAATCCACATTTAAGAGACGTTTCAGATTTTAAGCATAAACTTTGGGATCACTTACAGATTATCTCTGATTTTAAGCTTGATATCGACTCGCCATATCCTATTGCCACAGCAAAAAGTGTTAAACACGAAGTTGAACACTTAGGCTATCCACAACATTCGATTAAATTCAAACACTATGGATTTACAGTGGAGAAAATGATCGATAAGGCGTTGAAGGTAACTGATGAACCTAAGCGCGAGCAGATGGTTATCGGCATCGCTAATTTTATGAAAATGGCATACGTCACTTGGAACAAGGATTCAGTATCTGATGAATTGATTATTCAGGATCTGAAAGAATTGTCAGGATATCAATTAACTTTACCTGAAGGTACGGTATTGACTAAACTTGATTTTAAAACCCCGCCTCCAGGAAATCGTATCAAAGGTCCTACAACGAGCAACTCTGGTGGAAACAATAATAGCAATAGCAACAATAATAGCTCTTCAGGTTATCAGTCGAAAGGCGGCGGTGGTAGTGGTAAGCCTCGTATGTCAAATAACAATAACAATATGAAGCGTAACAACTTTGGTAGCAATAGCAGTAACAATAATAACAACAACAACAATAGAAATAGAAAACCTCAAAATAATTACAATAATAAAAGAGGCTAGTTCTTTAAGTTTTTGATTTAAGAAGCAGGCAATTGCGAAGTGATTCATAGATTTCTTTACAATTGCCTTCTTTATTTATAGTATGGATTTGTCTGTCAGTCCTGGTTTAGTTGATCGATCAATAGGATCCTAGACGACTCAGGGTTGTTGATTAGACAGTTCCACAAAATTTTTTCAATACAATTTGTCGATTTTAAGAATCCCGGAATGTCATTTAGTGACATAAGCTAAATTATGAGTCGGGTTTTGTTGTAATAAGAAGATATCAGTTATATAAATGAATGCATTTGAAATAATCGGTGGAAAACCGTTAAAGGGAGAGATTATTCCTCAGGGAGCAAAAAATGAAGCTTTACAAATTCTGTCAGCGGTTTTACTGACTGAGGAACCCATGACCATCAGTAATATTCCCGATATTAAGGATGTCAATAAGTTAATTGATTTGTTGGCCGCATTGGGTGTTAAAATTGATCGAATAGATAAAGATACGTACGTTTTTGAAGCGAAAGATATTAATATAGATTATTTCCAATCACCTGAATTTAAAGAAAAAGGTGGCGGCTTACGTGGATCCATTATGATTGTAGGGCCGTTACTGGCTCGATTCGGAAAGGCTGCCATCCCTAAACCAGGAGGTGATAAAATTGGCCGTAGACGTTTGGATACTCACTTTCTAGGTTTCGAAAAACTAGGCGCTAAATTCGTTTACGATGCTGCCACACATTTCTTTAATGTGGATGCAACAGAGTTAAAAGGTAATTATATCTTATTGGATGAAGCTTCTGTGACTGGTACGGCAAATATCGTTATGGCTGCTGTATTGGCCAAAGGAGTAACAACGATCTACAACGCTGCATGTGAACCTTATTTGCAACAACTTTGTAAAATGTTGAATCGCATGGGTGCTAAGATATCAGGTATTGGATCCAATTTGTTGACCATTGAGGGGGTACAACGTCTTGGTGGAACATCACATCGCATGTTGCCTGATATGATCGAAATCGGCTCTTTTATAGGCTTAGCAGCAATGACCGGCTCAGAAATTACCATTAAAGATGTTTGTTTCCAAGAATTGGGTGTAATTCCATCGGTATTCTCCCGTTTGGGTATTCAGTTTGAATTGCGTGGGGATGATATTTTTATTCCAGCGCAGGATTCTTACGAAATTGATACTTTTATAGATGGTTCTATCTTGACAATCTCGGATGCACCATGGCCAGGGTTTACACCGGATCTATTGAGTATCATTCTCGTGGTAGCAACACAAGCGAAAGGCAATGTATTGATTCACCAAAAGATGTTTGAAAGCAGATTGTTCTTTGTCGATAAATTGATCGATATGGGGGCACAGATCATTTTGTGTGATCCACATCGTGCTACAGTAATTGGTATGAATAAATCGCATTCTTTGAAAGGTATCGAAATGACATCTCCAGATATTCGTGCGGGAGTATCCTTATTGATCGCAGCATTATCGGCGAAAGGAAAATCTGTGATCCATAATATCGAACAGATCGAACGTGGATATCAAGATATCGAGGAGCGTCTACGTAAACTAGGGGCAGATATCAAACGTGTAGATGTGGAGCCGAAAGGTCACTAGTCTTAATTTGGGAATAAGTAGCCCGTAAAAGATAATTTTTGATAATTAG